>JBDHBK010000072.1:0-7618 GCA_039592635.1 Gemmatimonadota bacterium | reverse complement strand
GGTCGTTGGTCCCGAGGCTGACGAAGTCGACGTATGGAGCCAGAAGGTCCAGGGTCTCTACGGCGGCCGGGGTCTCGACCATGACACCCAGTGGGATCCGAACCCCGGACTCGGCGAGTCCGAGCGAGGCGTACACCTCGGTCAGCAAGTCGCGTGAACGCTGCACCTCCTCCACCGTCGAAACGAACGGAATGAGGAGCCGTAAGTTGCCGCTCTCCGAAGCGCGCACCGCCGCTCTCAACTGGTTTCGAAACAGCTCCGGCATGTCGAGGCAGATACGAATCGCCCGCCAGCCCAGGTAGGGGTTGTCCTCGGGCGGCAACTGCAGGAACAGGGGGAACTTGTCACCGCCAATGTCGAACGTTCGGAGGGTCACCTCTCGGCCGGGGAAGGCCTCGACTACCCCCTGGTAGGCCTCGAATTGGTCTTCTTCCGTGGGGATCTCCCGTCTACCGATCGCCAGGAACTCTGATCGGAACAGACCCACGCCCTCCGCTCCCAGTCGCAGAGCATCCGCCGCCTCGTGAGGGAGGTCCAGGTTGGCCTGCACGACCATGTGGACGCCATCCATCGTCTTCGTCGGCTTGCCGGCCACCTTTCGCAGGGCCTCTCGCCTATGCGTCGCGTGGGCGACGGCCCTGTGGAATCCCTCTACTTCCTGCGGGCTGGGGTTGATCCGAATTTCCCCCGTACGCCCGTCGATCAACAATCGGTCCGCGTCGCCAATCGATTCGAGCGCTCCTCCCACGGCCACGACGACGGGGATCCCGAGTGCCCTGGCCAGGATGACCCCATGCGCACCACGGGAACCTCCGGAGAGAACCACTCCAATGACCCGCTCCGGATCGAGACGCGCGGCTATGCTGGGGGGCAATTCACCGCCCACGAGAATCGAAGGCTCGTCTCCCTCGGTCACCGGGTCGGAGGGGTCGCCGTGGCCCAGTAGATGTGACAGAACGCGCAGACGCACGTCATGCAGATCGGCGAGCCGGTCGACCAGCATGGCGTGCGCCGACTCCTGCATGCGAATTCGCATCTCGAGGGCCTGCCAATCGAAGGCCCTCTCGGCGCACACGAAATTGTCGCGGATGTAGGACAGGGTGCCCTGGATGAGGTCCGGGTCTTCGATCATCATGGCCTGTGACTCGAACACCTTCCCCTCGAACGGACCTATTCGGTGGGTGGTCTCGGCCTCGAGGCGCGACACGTGCTCGAGAGCCCTGGCTCTCGCCTGTCCGAAGCGCTCGACCTCATTCTCGACCTCATCCGGGCTGATCGTGCGGTGCGGAACGAGCGGAATGTCCCAGTCGATCCAGCGGACCGGGCCCAATGCTCTGCCCGCCGAAGCACCCATTCCTTCAAGCAGTCGCGACATGTCAGTTCTCGATCTCGTAATCCGACTCAGTCTCCCCGAAGCGCTCGCTCACGAGTGTCGCCAGGGCCTCCAGGGCCTCCTCTGCATCATCGCCCACGGCCCGAATCGTCAGGGTCGACCCACATTCCGCCGCCAGCATCATCACCCCCATTATGCTCTTCCCATTCACCTCCAGGCCTTCCTTCTCAACCGTAACCTTGGCCTTGAAGGTGGACGACAGCTTCACGAATTCGGCCGCCGGCCTCGCGTGGAGCCCGTAGCGGTTCAAGATGACCACGATCCGCTCACCCTGACCGCCACGGCTCTTCTCCAACGGACTGGAATCGCTCAAAGACTCACCCTACCAGTCCGCCGAGGAGCCACAACAGAGGCGCGATCACCAGGAGTACCGTCGCCAGGCGCCCTCCTTGCCGCGGAAACCGGAAAGCCAGCAGCACCCCGACCGCCCCCATCCCGAGGAGTGCCGCCGGCGCCAGGGGGATAGCCGATTGCTCGACAACGGTGTCGGCCAGAACGAGGGTCACTGTGCCCGTCAGAAGGATGTTCAGCGGCCATATCCTTTCGGTCCAACGTTCGAGCCATGCGCCCTTGAGAAGGCGGCCCACCTCCAGGCCGGCTTGCCACCCCGTGACGTACGCCCATACCCGGACCGAGATGTGCCCCACATTGTAGAGAGCCAGAAAGACCGCCACGCTCCACCCGGGGGACGCGCCAAGGAGGAAGCTGAGTATGCCCACCAGCGCGCATACCGGTCTCCATTGACCCCACACCGCCCGGTCCCCGACCGTGCCCAGGGGTCCGCGCAGCGCCAAACGGAATTTCTCGATCGTGGCCGGGTCCGCGTCGTCCTGTTCCAGGCGTCCGAGGGCCGCCACCGCCATCGCGCACAGATAGGGGTGCCCATTGAAGGGCCTCATTGAGCGCTCTACCGATTCTCGCAGACGAACGGGATCCCCGGCGCAGATCCGTCGGAGCAACGGCAGCAGTGCGTACGCTACTCCGGTCCCGACCATGGTCGCGTAGTTCCAGGACCCCTGGACAGCGAAGGTGCGCGACCAGGCCGCGAGATGATCCGATCGAAGGGGCTTCACGTTAGGCCTCCCAGGACCAGGACCAGGCCGAGTCCCGCCCCGACGAGTATCAGGGGCCACCCACGCACTCCAAAAGCCGACGATCTGCCCGCGGCCCCAGCGGAAGCGGCCAGGCCGAGCACCAGCGAAGCCACGGCATACCGACCGAGGCTCGAAGGACCGGTCCCGACCGAGAGGGTCACGATCAGCACTGAAGGAACCAGAAACGCGGCCACCAGGATCGCGCCACGCAAACCGTCGAGCCAGATAGCCACCCGGTGGCGCTGCTCGAGCAGGCCGGGGTCCGCGGCCAGTTCAACCGCCGGACTCATGATGCGTTCATTGAGGCGTCTTCTGACGTGGACGGTCACCGTGCCAATCCAGCCCAATGCCCACCCGAGCGCCACAGAGAGTAGCAAAGCGCCCATGGCCGCCCCACCCGAAGCGGCGTAGGAAGCGCCCGCAACGAGGCCGGCGGGACCCGTATCGGGGTACTTGGCAGCGCCGAACGGCGGGTGTCGCAACGCGTAGACCTCGAGCACGGCGCCAACGAGCATTCCAGCTACCGGATTGCCCATGAGCCAGCCGCCGACGGTCGCCGACACCAGGGGACGCGATACCATGACCTGCGGCCACGATACGGCGTCCATGCCCAGGAGCCCTCCACTGAGCACTGCGAGTATCCACGTTCCCGGACCGAGATAGAGCTCACTCCAGGACATCAATCAGATCCTCCAGGGCGACCTCTCGCCCCGTGGGCAGATCACGCGCCGTGACTCCGGCCGAAGCCCCCTGTATGACCTTCAGATCCTCCTCTTCATCCGGGTTGAGGTGCACATAGGTGAGAACTCTCCGCCTCGAGCCGGTCCCGTGAAGACCGCCGAGATTCACCCTCCTCCCCGACAGGAGGCCCGCCTCCGCCAGCGCCCGCATTTCCTCCGTGCCCCGAGTGAGCAGGGCACCCCTCCCTTCCCGGGAGTCCAGTTCGGAGAACTGCTTTACGGTGTCCGCCACCGAGACGAAGTCGACCGCCGTACGGTCGGCCAGACCGGCACTGTAGATATCCTGCTCCCAATCGCTTGTGGCCAGGTCATCATCCACCACGACGTAGTAGTCGATGCCCAGTCGCATGCCCCAGCCCACGATCACCTGGCCGTGGAGGAGTCGCTCGTCAATGCGAAACAGTACCAGACTCACGACGAAGTGTCCGGGAGAAAGGCAACCGTTCCGGCATGGCCCTTTTCCACCGCTCGCTGTGCCAGTTCCGCCGATCCCAGGTCGCGATGAAATACGAAGTCAAGGAGCATCGGAAGGTTTACACCAGACACTACCGGAGCGCCGACTCCTTCTCCGCCCACGATCCGGGCGGCATGGGCGCAACTTCCACTCGCGAGATCGACAAACACGAGAGCTTCGCCCAATCCGATCGCATCTCTGATCCGGGCCGCCAACAGGTCGGGAGAACAGCCCGTGTTGCTGATCGGGAGGAGCACGCCAACGACGCCCGAGATGGACTCCGTCGTCTCGACGAGACATCGTGCCAGGTTGCCGTGGGCTACCACGACTCCCCGGACCTCACTCATAGTCCTCCTCGAGGTACTCCTTCACGGGCTGCATCAGGAGACGCAGATTCTGCTCGAACATTCGAGCACTGTCGACCCCGGCGTAACGAAGGAGGTGGTCCATCGCTACGACCTCGCTGATCACGGTGATGTTCTTGCCGGGGTTCAGGGGGATCAGCACCCTCGGGATCGTCGTATCCAGGATATCGATCGTATCTCGCTCGAGCCCCGTCCGATCGTAGTTGGCGCTCTGCCTCCAGTGTTCCAGCTGCACGACGACCTCGATACGCTTCTGCTGCCGGACCGCTCGCACACCGAACAGGGCTCTCACATCGATGATTCCGATCCCCCGAATCTCCATGTGGTGCTGTTGATGCTCGTGGGCCTGCCCGATAAGAACGTCGAAGCCCCTCCGTCTGACCAGAACCACGTCGTCGGCGACGAGCCGATGTCCCCTCTCCACGAGATCCAGGACACACTCACTCTTTCCGATGCCGCTTGCGCCGACGAAAAGCAGACCTACCCCATACACGTCCGCAAGCGATCCGTGAATGGCGGTGGACGGGGCGAACTCCTCTTCAAGGAATGGCTTGATGCGACGATAGAACTCACCCGTCTTCAGCTGCGACTGAACGACCGGAATCCCGCGTTCCTCGGCCAGGTCCAGAAGCTCCTGAGGCGGCTCCAACCCTTTGGTCACGAAGACCACCGGTATTTCAGCCCCCAGGAAGTCGCCAAGCACGTCTCGGCGGCGGTCGGCTTCCATCGACCTGAGGTACATGACCTCGGTCTCGCCCAGCACCTGCATCCGACGGCTCGGAAACCGGTCCGTGAAGCCTGCCAGGACCAGTCCCGGGCTGGAGATGTCGGAACTCGTGATCTCCCTCTCGAGGCCAGCCTGTCCCGCGGCCAGCGTAAGGTCCAGGCTGCTCTGTCTCTGCTCGAACAGGTCAGCGACGTGCAGTATGCTCACGACTCCTCGTTCTCCATGGCGACCACCGGGATCTCGGGGACGGCCTTATGGTCGCGCAACTTCTCCCGGCGGCTCTTGAGCTGCCTGGAGAGCTTCTCGTACAGCCGGTCAATCGCCGTGCGGAAGTCCCCCGACTCCGCTCCGGCGTGGACCCCGGGTCCACGTCGGGTAACGACATTGGCCTCGATCCGGCATCGTTTCTTCTCTTCCGACAGGGTCACTTCGATGCGGGATACGTCGTCGAACCGGTCGAGTCGGTCGAAACGCTCCTCGAGGTGCTCTCTCAGGCTGTCAGCAAGTTCCACATGCCTTCCAGACATGATGATCTGCATCGAATTCCTCCTCTAGCGTGAAGCGGACATTCGCAAGATATCCTCCAATTCCTCCGTAGTCGCCTCCCAGGTGAAACGTTCCGAGTGCTCCAGGGCTCGAGTACCCATCCTCTCCCGGAGATCCGCCTCCTCGACAAGCCGCCTGAGGGCATTCGCCCAGGCGTCTACGTCGTAATGCTCCACCAGGAAACCGGTCTGGCCGTCGAGAACCGATTCCCGCAATCCCGGTGCGTCACTCGCCACGGACGGCGTCCCGCACGCCGCTGCCTCGACATTGGTAATGCCCCACCCCTCCTTTGGCGACGGGTACACGTTGACCCAGGTCGAACGCAGAATTCGGACTTTCTCTTCCTCCGGGACGAACCCCCTGAAGCTGACGCGCTCCCCCAGGTTTAGATCCCGTGCCACCCGCTCGAGTCGAGCCGCGTCGTCCCCCTGGCCCACGACCAGGAAGTTCACGTCTATTCCCTCGCCGGCGAGCTGAGCCACGGCCCTCAGGACCAGGTCGATGCCCTTGTAGCGACGCAGTCTCCCAACATAGGCGACCGTCGGCTCCGCGGCCCTGTGACGTGAAGGGGTGAACACCTCGTGATCGATCCCCGGATAGCTGACGTGAATCCGATCCGGCGGGAAACCTCGCTTCTCCAGATCCGCTGCCGTGCTGTCAGAAATGACTACGAAGTCGCAGTCGGCATACACGGACGGCATCAGGCGCTCAGCGCTCCAGACCGTCGCGGCAACGGGTAAGCTCTCCTGCTGGAACGCCGTAGAGCCGAACAGATGAGGTACGAGACCGACCACTGGCAGACCCGTCCACAGAGGAGTGAACAGGGGGAGCTTGTTGATGTCTTCGACCAGGACATCGAACGGCTCCTGTCCCGCCGTGATAGCACGAAAGCCGGATCCAACGTGCAGGGGAAAGGTATAGCGGCTGCCCCGGCGAACGACTCGCATCCCGTCCACGATGTCCTCCGGGGGAGCTCCATCCCAACCGGAAACCAGCAAGCTGACCTGATGCCCACGAGAGGCCATCCTGCCGAAGATCTCGTGCAGGTGCACTTCGGCTCCACCCGCCTCCGGGTTGAGCCGGTCCTGCCAGTTGACGACCAGAATTCGCAAAGTGCTCCGGCCGCTTCAGGGAGTAGTAATCTGTCGCCCCACGGCATCCAAAACGCCGTTGACGAAGCCGGGAGTGTCGTCGCTGCCGTACCTCTCTGCCAGGCGGATCGCTTCGTGGATCGCCACCCTGTGGGGGACATCATCCACCGCTATCATCTCGGCCGTCGCGATGCGCAGGATATTCCTGTCGATGGCCGAAAGACGATCCAGTCTCCAGTTGGGCATGCAGGCTTCGATTCGCGCGTCGCACGCGCCCAACTGCTCGTCCAGCACAAGCAGCAGCTGATCGATATATGGCCGGTAGCGTGGGCTGACCGCTCTGCCGCGCAAGGATTCCCGAGCCCACTCGCGGACGGAGCCATCCCCGGCCATGTCCCATCCATACATGACCTGGAGCACCCAGCTCCGTGCCCTGGATCTCGGATTCGCGGTCCTCATCGCAGCCGGGCTGCGAGGTCGCACATCTCGAGAACGGCCAGCGTCGCTTCCTCCCCCTTGTTCCCCTTGTCGCCTCCGGCCCTGGCATAGGCCTGCTCAGCATCATCGGTCGTCAGAAGACCAAACCCGACGGGGACGCTCGTTTCACGGGTCAGGGCCTGGAGGCCGACCGTCGCCCCCATGGAAACATACTCGAAATGAGGCGTCTCTCCGCGGATCACACAGCCCAGCGCTACGATCCCGTCGTAGTTCCCTTTCCCCAGCGCGAGGCGGACACCGAGCGGAAGTTCCCAGGCACCCGGAACGTGCATTACGTCGACGTTGGCGGGATCAACACCTTCCGTCGCCAGACACTCGAGAGCTGCCCTCTCCATGCTGTCCGTGACCGGCTCGTTGAACCGGCTGACCACCAGGCAAATGCGAAGGTCCGCCCTTCTGGACGCGCTCTCGCTTCCGACCATCACGATCCGAAAAGATGGCCGAGCTTGTCCCGCTTGGCCTCGAGGTAGTCGTGGTTCAAGTCCGTCGCCTCGACCTCCAGGGGGACTCGGTCGGTGATCTCGAGGCCAAAGCCCTCCAGCCCCGTGAGTTTCTTGGGGTTGTTCGTCATGGCTCGGATTCTCGTGAGGCCGAGGTCGAGCAGGATCTGCGCCCCGATCCCGTAGTTCCGGAGGTCTGGAGGGAAGCCGAGCATTTCGTTGGCCTCTACCGTATCGTGCCCCTTGTCCTGGAGTTCGTAAGCGCGGAGC
>JBDHBK010000071.1:0-7875 GCA_039592635.1 Gemmatimonadota bacterium | reverse complement strand
GCCGGAGATGCCGCGAGTGAACTGGCCCGAGGCGTTCTGGCATCTGCCCCTCGAGGACCTCATGCGGAGCGTCGATGGTCCGGAGGGCGTGTACGCGGACCCGGCACCGGTGGCCACGGGAGGTCGCATGATCCAGCGCACCCCCGACGACCCGGCCTGGTACCGGGGCGGCCTGTACCACGATGACGAACCTTTCGGCGTTCCGAGCCTGTGGTTCATGTCCTGGTACGATGTCTCGATCGGACCCAATCTCGCCCTTTTCGACCACGTCAGGCGGAACGGAATCGATGCCGAGACGCGTGACAACCAGTTCGCGATGGTGGCGCCGGTGGGACACTGTGCCTACACCCGGGCCGAGGAGAACACGGTGGTGGGCGAGCGGAGCATGGGCGAAGCGCGCTGGGAATACAGCGACCTCATCTACGGGTGGTTCGATCACTGGCTGAAGGACGAGGCGAACGGGATCACCGACACGCTTCCGAAGGTGCGCTACTATACCATGGGCTCGAACGAGTGGAGCACCTCCGAGAGCTGGCCTCCGGAAGGCGTCGAGACCATGACCCTGTACCTGGACTCGTCGGCAGGGGCCAACACGCTGGATGGCGACGGCGTCCTCGCTGCCGAGCCGCCCGCGGAGGCGGGGCACGACGCGTTCACGTACGACCCCATGGACCCGGTGATGTCCTACGGGGGCAACGTGTGCTGCACGGGAGGTGCCATCCAGGCCGGCGCGTTCGACCAGAGCGAAGTGGAAGCGAGCCGCGAGGACATCCTCGTCTACACCACGGAGCCGTTCGAACAGGGACTCGAAGTCAGTGGCACGATCGGGATCACGCTGTACGTGTCGTCGGACGCGCGCGACACCGATTTCACCGTGAAGTTGCTCGATGTCTACCCGGACGGAACCGCGTACAACCTGGACGAGACTATCCAGCGTATCCGGTATCGCGAAGGGTATGACCGCCAGGTGTTCATGGAGCCGGGCCAGGTTTACGAAGTCGAGGTCAGTCCCATGTCCACGTCGAATTACTTCGCCCCGGGACACCGTCTCAGGATCGAGGTGTCCAGCTCGAACTTCCCGCGCTTCACCCGAAACCTGAACACGGGCGGCAACAACTACGACGAAACCGAAGGCGTGGTGGCGAACAACCAGGTGCACCACTCGACCGAGTATCCGTCGCAGATCCGGATCCCGGTGCTGCCGTGAAGGGTCACCGTTCGAGAGCGCTCGCACTCCTGACGGGCCTCGCTGCCCTGGCGCCGGGCGCGTGCACGTTCGAGTCCTCGCGACCGGAGCCGACTCCGGATCCGGGTCCGTACGCCACCCGGTTCGAGGCGCCCGCGCGCGTGGTGGCGATCGGCGACCTGCACGGGGACCTGTCCGCAGCGCGCGCGGCCCTGCGATTGGCGGGAGCGATCGACTCGGTGGATCGCTGGATCGGTGGGGACCTGGTCGTCGTGCAGACGGGGGACATCCTGGACCGGGGAGACGAGGAAGAGGCCATCTTCAACCTCATGGACAGTATCGGTGCGGATGCCGAGTCGTCGGGGGGCGCGATCCACCTGCTCAACGGCAATCATGAGTTGATGAACGCTTACCTCGACTACCGCTACGTGACCGATGGCGGCTGGGCCGACTTCGAGGATGTGACCGATGTCGTGGCGGTTGACTCCTTTCTGGCCACGCTCGAGCCGCACCAGAGGGCCCGCGCACAGGCGCTGCGACCCGGAGGCGAGTTCGCCCTTCGTCTGGCCGAGAACAACACGTTCCTGATCGTGGGCAGCACGCTCTTCACTCACGGTGGAGTGCTCCCCGAACACGTGGACTTCGGACTGGATTGGATGAACGAGCGAATCCGGGCATGGCTGCGTGGTGAAGAGCCGCAGCCCGAGTGGATCCGCGGCGACCTGAGTCCCGTGTGGAACCGTCTCTATTCCGATGCCCCGAACCTCGCGGCCTGCGACACCCTGGCGATGGTGCTCGACGGTCTGGACGTGGAGCGGATCGTGGTTGGCCACACCGTCCACGATGCCGGCATCACGTCATACTGCGGAGGGCGCGTGTGGTGCATCGATGTCGGCATGGCGGAGCACTACGGCGGTCAGCCCGAAGTACTGGAGATCCGGGGTGACGTGGTGCGGAGCCTGCGCTAGTCACCGGGCTCAGTTCTTCAACACCTCGGCTGCGACCGCTTCGTACACTTCGGCATCCTCAGACGAGAAACAGCAGAACACGACGCGCCTCGGCAACGCTGAAAACTCGAGAAAGGACGCGGCACTGTTCAGGGCGATCCGAGTGGCCGCCTCCAGAGGGTAGCGGTATACACCGGTGGAAATGGCGGGAAACGCGATCCTGTCCGCCCCTATGTCCGTAGCCAGCCGCAGCGCCCCCGAGTAACACGAAGCCAGCTTCTTCGGCTCGCCCTGACCGCCTCCGTGCCATAGCGGACCCACCGCATGCGCCACGTATCGTGCCGGCAAGCGATAGCCTCGCGTCATCTTTACCTCGCCGGTTCGGGCTCCGCCCAGGGTACGACACTCTTCCAGGAGCTCCGGCCCGGCGGCTCGATGTATGGCCCCGTCCACGCCTCCACCGCCGAGAAGCGAAGTGTTCGCAGCGTTCACGATCACGTCCACCTGCAGGGTCGTGATGTCCGCCCGGACGATCTCGATTCGGCCGTCATACCAGAGGCTCAGTCGAACCTCCTGTTTCAGATGTCCAGGATATCCTTCACGCGCAGCTTCAAGGCGTTCGCCGTGAGCGGGTTTCGCCACTCCCGCGCGCCGTAGTCCTCAAGCCCGAAAACGTGCACGCGAGACCTAAAACCCGGGTGCTCCGCGTCGACGTCCGCCAGCAGCGCGTCCAAGCCCGCGCCCAGTCCTGCCTCGTCCTGCCGACTGTAGAGCAGGAACTGTGTTTCGGTCTCGACGAAGTAGCTCATGAAGAGCCTCAGGCGATCGCGCGGCGCTTCCGAGAACCCCTGGAGGAACCCCGAGTAGTGGATCACGATGAGATCCGGATCGAACTGCAGGATCTCCTCATCCCGATGCCAGCTCGGGCCAATGGTCTCGCGCTGACGGCGGATCGGCAGGTCGAGCAGAATGTCGCTGAGCACGTCGGCGTTCGTTCCGTTCGCTGCCAGCGTCTCTTCGTCGTATACCCGATCCGGGTGCGGAGAGTCCATCATGATCACCAAGGGCATCGAAGCGCCCCCGCTGGCGGTGGACGCGACGGGGCCGGAATCGGGCAACGCGCGGTATCCGAGCCACCCGAACAACAGGGCGACAGCCGCCAGGGAAAGAACTGGCAGCACTGGAGAAAAGGAGTCCGGTCGATCCTCCGACCGGTAGCGCCACGCGGCCAGCAGTGCGAGCGGGAATCCGAACGACAGCAGCGCGATCAGGAGACCCACCGCCTCGAGAGGAAACTCCAGACGGGGAAACAGCAATTCCGAAGCTTCGACGAGGCCGAACGCGATGACCAGGTACGCGATCGCGGTGCCGAACACCTTGCGTTCGCGCAGGGTCTTGAAGAACCCGTTGAGATTCACGTGTCGGTTCTCTTTCCCGCCTTCCCGGGCATCACTCGGGGCAATCGCACGGTGGGCAGCCCTTGTCGAACACCACTCTCCAGCGGCCGTCGGCATCGAGGCGCCAGACCGAGTTGAAGGTACCGATCCGGTTTCCCTCCGGATCGTGGACCGGTCCGCTGCTCAGCGCCAGGGTGCCCGAATCCAGCACCTCCACCTGCTCCGGCTCCCAGGAGAACGGAGCCGCGGCACCTTCGAAAAAGGGGCTCCAGGCCGCGATGATCTCCTCGGCACCGCGCAGAACCTTGCCGGTGAAGAAGACCGCCTCGTCAGCAAGGTGCGAAGCGAAAGCGTCCAGGTCACGCTCGGCCATGGTCGCCGCAAACGCCTCCTCGACAGCACGTACTTCTGAAGCTAGCTCCTCGTACTTCTGGGCCAGAGCCGGCCGCGATACTCCTGACGCAAGGGCAAACAGCAGAAGAAGGCTGACCGTTTTCATCTTCTCACCTCCGAACTTCGCATACGTCTGGCCCGCAGTCATTCTCAGACATCGTCGAAGAACTCGACCAGGCCCGTCTGCAGTGAGTACTCTGCGCCGACGACACGGAGACCTTCTGTCCGTATCAGCCCCTCCAAGATCTCCGATCCGTGCCGAAGGTGGTCGACCGAGACCCCGACGTTGGCGCGAACGGCCTGTCGCACCAGCGCCTCGTGGTCGTGCCGCAACTCGGTCTTCAACAACCCTTCGACGGACGGTCGGACACGATCGACGATCGATCGCAGGTTGGGCGACTGGTCTTCCGCAGGCTGTTGGAGCTCGTCCAGCGTAGCAAGAACCGCCCCGCACTCGGTATGTCCGAGGACCACCACGAGCCGGGTGCCGAAGCTCGCGGCGGCGAACTCGACGCTTCCCACCTGCGAGGGCGCAACGATATTCCCGGCCACCCGGATGACGAACAGGTCGCCCAGGCCCTGGCCGAAGATGATCTCGGCGGGAACCCGTGAGTCCGAACATCCAAGGATGATCGCGAAGGGGGCCTGCCCTGCCGAAGCGGCCACGCGAGGATGACTCGGACGCGTCTCGCGGCTCAGCTCGCCGGAAGCGAACAGGCGGTTTCCTTCGCGCAGGCGCTCGAGCGCTTCGTGTGCCGACATCGGCGCTTGATTCCCCTTTGGCATTGATTCATACCTGCGCTTCAGGTTCGTATACTTCTCCGTCCAGGTCATCCAGTTTCAGCTGAATGTGGGCCCGCGCGTCCTGGATAGCCTGGTTGTAAACCGGTGGCCCCAGATGATTCATGAAGAAATCGATGAGTCGCTGCGCCTGGAACTCGCTCAGGTCACGCTCGAACTCTTCCAGGAACACTTGCTGGACAGCAGTCGCCAGGAGTTCGCGCCGTTCTTCTGAAAGCTGGATACGCATCAGCACCCCTTGCGATACTTGGGTCGAACGACGGTGTGATCCCTGAGAAGAGTCGAGGCTTCTCTTTCGCCTGCCAGGTGTGCGTTCAGCTTGTAGCGTCCGGGCGCACACGGCAAGACGGGAACTCCTTGTCGGCCAGGGCGGGAAACACATGAAGCCCTGCCGGTTAAGGTCTAGAATCAAGACTGTAGTGACGGACGCTCAGCAGGGTGCATCGAAAGTCAGGAGAATTCGTGCGGTCAATCATCAGGCGGCCAGTCGGAATGCTGGCATTCGCCGCGCTGCTCACCACCGCTGTCGGGTGCGGCGAGGACGGAATGACGGCGACGCTTCCCACCGCCGACGATATCGTCCTGACCGAGATCGCCAGTGGCCTCGAGCGCCCCGTCCAGCTGGTCGAAACCCCGGGCGACACCCGGCTCTTCGTCGTCCAGCAGAGGGGACGGGTCCGGGTGCTGGCCGGCGGGCAGCTTCGGCCGGATCCCTACCTGGACATTAACGATCAGATCTCGAGTGGTAACGAGCAGGGCCTTCTGGGCGTGGCCTTCCACCCGGACTTCGCGACGAACGGCTACGTCTACGTCAACTACACCAATGGCGCGGGCGACACGCGGGTGGTCCGCTACACGGAGAGCGCTGACGGTTCCACCCTGGATCCGACCACGCTGAAAGAGATTCTCTTCGTCGAGCAACCGAACGGGAATCACAACGGGGGACAGATCCTGTTCGGCCCCGATGGTATGCTCTACATCGCGCTCGGCGATGGTGGATCGAGCGGAGACCCGCGTGGACACGGCCAAAACCTCGACACGCTGCTCGGGGCGATCCTGCGCATCGACGTGGGCGGCGGAGATCCGTATGCGATCCCGGCCGACAATCCGTTCGCCTCCGGCGGGGGCCAGCCCGAGATATGGGCGTACGGCGTGCGCAACCCGTGGCGGAACGACATCGACGCGGAGGGCGGATTCATCTACGTGGCAGACGTGGGTCAGAACGAGTGGGAAGAGGTGAGCGTCTCACCTCTGGCCGAAGTGGGAGTGAACTACGGGTGGAACACCGCCGAAGGCCCCGAGTGCTTCCGTGACCCGGGCTGTGACCGCACCGGGATGCTGGACCCGGTCATCTGGTACGGACACGGAGACGGATGTTCGATCACGGGCGGGCACGTGTACCGTGGATCGGCGATGCCAGCCCTGACAGGAACCTACTTCTACTCCGACTACTGCTCGGGATGGCTGCGCAGCTTCAGGTACGACGCGGCCCAGGGCACGGCCGTCGAGCAGCGCGAATGGTCGATTCCGGAACTGGGAAGTGTGTACTCGTTTGGCCGGGATGCGGACGGCGAAATCTACATTCTGGCGGGTACCCGAGTCTACCGGATCGATCCGGCTCCCTGACTGTTCGGTCGGTAGAAAGCCCACGTCTGAACTTCGGCCGAGACCCTCGCATGGCCCGTGATTTCGTAGCCGAAGCTCTCGTACAGCGGCACGTTCGCCGGGTCTTCCGTCGTCAACGACACGCCCCCAGAGTCCGGATCGCGCTCTGACATGGTGTGCACGTATTCGAGCAGGACCCTCCCGTACCCCTTGCCCCGGGCCTCGCGCAGCGTGCCTATCATGTTGAGGTGGAGGTGCGGCTCCGTCACGAGAAGTGGGGCGCAAGCTTCTCCGAAGGCCTCGTAGCGCGCGTGAGCCTCCTGGCCGAGATCGGACCACATGGCCTCACGCTCTACGCCGAGTTCGGGCGGGCTCGGGGGCCCGCTCGGATCGGATAGCATAGCCACCGCTCCGAGCCGTCCCTCGTGATCGATCCCGAGAAGGGGCTCTCCGCGGAAGGTCCTCGCGGTGACGAAGAAGCCGACCATGCGTGCCAGCCGCCGGCCGTAGTCGGCGCCGGCTGATTGCAGCACCCAGCGCATCACCGGGTAGTCGAAGAAGGCTTCGCATAGAATCTCCGTGGCGGGCCGTGCCTCTCCCGCGCTCAATGCCCTGACGCTCATGGTCGTTTCCTCCAGCGTGGCGCGAATCTCTTGCTTCCAGGGTGTAAGAACAGGCGACCGTGTGCCAGTCCCACACACGGTCTGCGCAAAACCGGGCATCGCGCGGCCAGGACTGGAAAAGCTACGTTGACCTGCCCCCGCGTGACCTTGAACAGTGAGAGTCTGATCGATGACCACTTCACGACGTGAATTCCTTGGCGCCGGGCTGACAGCCGGCGCCGCCGTAGCCCTTCTCGGCCGCCCGGGAGTGGTGCTCGGTGGAGGAAGACGACTGGAATCAGTCGCGCGACCCGGGCGATCGCCTCATCCGATGAGCATCCTGATCCTCGGCGGCACGCATCTGCTCGGACCGCACCTCGTGGCCTACGCACTGAACCGGGGACACTCGGTGACCACGTTCACGCGCGGCAGGTCGCAGCCCACCGTCAACCAGGACCTGTTCCACCACGTCGAGCAACTTGTGGGGGACCGGGATGGTGATCTCGAGGCCCTGAAGGGCCGGAAGTGGGACGCGGTCATCGACAACTCGGGATACCGGGTGCAGTGGGCGACCGACTCGGCGGAGCTCCTGCGAGATGCGGTGGACCTGTACCTGTACACGTCCTCCATCGGGGTCTACTACCCGTACACGAGGGATGCCTTGCTCGAGGACGATGTCCTCAACGCGCAGATTCCGGCCGGCGAGCTGACCGAAATCCAGCAGATGGAGTACGGATACGCGGTGATGAAGACCCTGTCCGAGGCCGAGGTCGTCCGGATCATGGGCGAGGACCGGACGATCCTGTCCCGTCCGACGTACATGGTGGGTCCGGGCGACCGGACGGAGCGTTTCACCTACTGGCCGGTACGTATCCCTCGCGGCGGAGAAGTGCTGGTTCCCGGAAAGGACGATCTCGTCCAGTTCATCGATGCCCGGGACGTGG
>JBDHBK010000070.1:0-20738 GCA_039592635.1 Gemmatimonadota bacterium | reverse complement strand
ACGGAATGACGGACTGCCGAGAAGACGCTCCAGGCCGGCGGAGATGTTCAGGACCCCGTACGTGGTGAGGAAGAACATCGTGAGGACGGGAGCGATGAGGTTCAGGTTCCCGACAGCCACGGCCGTGAGCGCGATCGCGAGGGTGATCGCCGTCCCGGCCCGCGGCGTGTCTTCGGGTCCGCTCCCCCTCCCCAGCCAGCGCAGCGAGTTCGGAAGCACTCCGTCGCGCGCCAGCGCCTGCAGCACGCGTGGTGCACCCATGATGCTGCCGACCGCGCTGGACAGGGTCGCGCCCCATACACCCAGTATGATCGCGTCGCCCCACAGCGCCATGCGGCGCATGATGAGGGGATCGCGGACCAGCTGGTCGGCATCGGCCCGCAGCGCCAGAAAGATGGGCAGGATCATGGAGATGGCGTAGCCCACCAGCACGGCGGCCATCGTCCCCTTGGGAATCGACTTGCCGGGCTCCTTCAGGTCGCCGGACATGTTCACGCCCGCCATGATTCCGGTAACGGCGGGGAAGAACACGGCGAACACCACCCAGAAGTCCTCTCGAGCCACGTTCCCGAGTGGCACCGTGACCGTGTCCGCCGGCCCCACCGCGCTCCCGAGGAAGAACGAGACCAGCGACACCCCGATCGCGCCCATGATGAAGTACTGCGCACGGATGGCGGCCCGGGCAGACTTCAGCGCCAGCAGGGCCACGGCCACGGTGGTCAGGAGCCCTACCAGCCGCTCGTCCACCTGCGGAAACACGTTCTTCACCGATTCGGCGAAACCGATCGTGTACAGGGCCACCGACAGGGCCTGGGCGAAGAACAGGGGGATCCCCACGGCGCCGCCCGTCTCGATCCCGAGCGAGCGGCTGATCATGTAGTAGGCGCCGCCTACCCGGACCCGCTGGTCGGTCGCGATCTCGGAGATGGAGAGCGCGGTGAGGAAGGTGATCAGCGTGGAGATGGTGACGATCAGCAGGGCTCCGCTGAGGCCGACGTTTCCGACGACCCAGCCGAACCTGAGGTACATGATGACGCCCAGGATCGTGAGGATCGAGGGCGTGAACACGCCACCAAAGGTGCCGAGCCCCGCGCCCCGCGATACGACGACCTCCTGTGTCGGAGGCGGACCGCCGCCGACAACGGTGTCCATCGGGCTGGTGCTGCCGCGCGAGAAGCGCGAGAAGCGAGGATTCATGGCCTGAAAAGGCTAACGGACTCTCGCAGCGTTGTCGAGGTCGTTATGTTGCGATCGTGACCGAACGAACCCTGGGAGGCCCGTCCGCGCGGGGCCGAGTGGGCCTGGTCCTCGGCGGCGTCCTGTTCCTCCTCATGCTGATCCTTCCCGCTCCGGCGGGTCTCGGCGCGGCAGCGTGGCGCGTGGCCGCCGCGGGCGTTCTCATGGCCACGTGGTGGGTCACCGAAGCGATTCCCATTCCCGCCACGGCGCTCCTTCCCCTGGCCCTGTTTCCGTTGCTCGGGGTGGCGGACATCAGGGACGCGGCGGCCCCATTCGCCAACCCGATCATCTATCTGTTCCTGGGCGGTTTTCTGATCGCCCGCGCCATGGAGGCTACGGGTCTGCCGCGCCGCATCGCGCTGTCGAGCATCCGCCTCCTCGGGGCCCGTCCGCGTTCGATCATCGCCGGGGTGATGGCCAGCTGCGCCTTCCTCAGCATGTGGGTCAGCAATACCGCCACCGCCCTGATGATGCTGCCGATCGGCCTGTCACTGGTGGCGCTGATGCCGGACGGGACCGAGGACGGAGCCGAAGCCGCGGACGAGAAGCGCCGCTTCGGTACCGCCCTCATGCTCGGGATCGCGTACGCCTGCAGCATAGGCGGCATGGGCACCCTGATCGGCACGCCGCCCAACGCCTTCCTCGCCGGATTCATGCTCGAGAGCTACGGGGTCACGATCGGATTCGCGGAGTGGATGCTGCTCGGCATTCCCCTGGTCCTGGTCGGCCTTCCCCTGTGCTACCTCGTGCTGACGCGAATCGCGTTTCCCATCCATAGCCGGGAGCTACCGGGAGGGCGGGAGCTCGTGGATCGCGAGGCCAGTGCCCTCGGCCCGTTTTCGAAAGCCGAGCGGCGAGTGGCAGCCGTCTTCGTCCTCACCGCGCTGACCTGGATGACCCGGCCCATCCTGGTGGACAACATCGGTTGGCTGTCGGGGCTCTCCGACGCCGGGATCGCCATGAGCGCGGCCCTGGTTCTGTTCGTTCTCCCGTCCGGAGAACCGGACGGGAGGCGCCTGCTCGATTGGAAGCAGGCCCGAGAGACGCCGTGGGGGGTGCTCGTCCTGTTCGGCGGCGGGCTCAGCCTGGCCGCGGCGGTGGAAGTCACGGGGCTCAGCGCCTGGCTGGGGACCGGCGTCGGCGGACTCACGCATTGGCCGTTGCCGCTGCTCATGCTGGCCGTAGTGGTCGCCGTGATCCTTCTGACCGAGCTCACCAGCAACACGGCTACGGCAGCCACGTTCCTGCCGGTCCTGGGGGGCGTCGCGCTCGGCCTGGGGAGAGACCCCCTGCTCCTGGCGGTCCCGGCGGCGCTCGCGGCCAGCGGCGCCTTCATGCTGCCGGTGGCCACGCCCCCCAACGCGATCGTCTATTCGAGCCGGGCGGTGGGAATCGAGGACATGGTGCGGGCCGGGATCTGGTTGAACGCCCTGTTCGCGGTGCTGGTCACAGTGGCGGCGTACCTGCTGCTGCCTATCGTGTTCGGCGTCTGACCTCTACCGTCCCCCGATCGTCGTACCCCCGCCGCGCCGGGGATCCGCCGCCACTTCGAACGTCCCGTCCACGTTGAGCTTCGCGACGCCGGCGCCGCCGAAGTACATGTCCAGCGTGTTGAACGGACGCGTCGGTATCTGCACCTCTTCAACCGGAAGGCCCGGCTCGTAGGCGGCCACCTTTTCCCCGGCGTGATCTTCGACGTGCAGACGCGCGTGTCCAACGGCTTCGCCGAGGGTCATCCCGAGGTGAAGGTGGTTCACCAGCACCTGCAGGATCGCCGTCGTGATCCGACCCGCTCCGGGCGACCCGATCGAGATCACCGAGCCGTCTTCGTGACGGGCCACGGTGGGAGCCATGTTCGACGGAAGGCGGGTACCGGGTGGCCAGCCGTGAAAGCCGCGGCGATTGAGTTCCTGTTCGCCGAGGCAGTTGTTCATCCACACTCCGGTGCCCGGCGGCATGACGCCTGACCCGTATCCGGCGGACATCGTGACGCTGCATGCCAGTCCGTCCGCGTCCACGGCCGACGTGTGCACGGTCGAAGGAGAATTCACCCACCTTTTGAGTTCGCCCACCCGGGCGTCGTCCAGCAGCTGCTCGAGGTCGCGTTCGAGGTCCTCGCTCAGATCCAGGTTCCTGATCCGATAGTCGAGCACCCCTTCCTGGACCCGGGCCAGCCAGGCTACCTCGTGGGGGCCCCACTGATCCACCGGCTCGTTCTGCATCAGCAGGAGCATCGCGGTGAGCGTGGAACCTCCGAGGGCCGGCGGCGGGTTGGTCGCGACCTGCCAGCTGTCCACGCCAGTCACCAGCGGGCGGCGGACGATCGGGCGGTAGGTCGCCAGGTCCTCGAGCGTGAGAATCCCACCGTTCTTCACGCTGTCCGCGGCGATCAGGCGAGCCGTCTCACCGAGGTAGAACTCCTCCGCTCCGTAGTCGGCGATCCGCCGGAGG
The DNA here is from genome assembly GCA_039592635.1 of Gemmatimonadota bacterium. Classification (GTDB taxonomy): domain Bacteria; phylum Gemmatimonadota; class Gemmatimonadetes; order Palauibacterales; family Palauibacteraceae; genus Benthicola. The sequence goes on along the minus strand of JBDHBK010000070.1, from coordinate 17,048 downwards.
GTATGCGCCAGCTCCTCGATCCAGATGGTCTCGCCCGGGCGCCGGATCGTGCCGTCTGGATGGTGCAGCGCCCGGTGGCTCTGTTCGTTCCACCCGAACACGGCCTGGGACGCATGCTCCAGGTACGTGTACGAGGCCACGGAGAGGGCGAACCCGTTCTTCACGTCCTGGTAGGCCGGCTCCACGACCTCGGCCCACGGCAGCCGCCCGTATCGCTCCGAGGCGACGGACAGAGCCGCCACGCCGCCCGGGGTTCCGACCGAGCCGTGTCCCACGGTGAGATCCACGCCCCCACCGTACCCGATGCGAACGTCACGCCTGCCTCCGCCGAAGTTCTCGGGGGGAAGACCGCGGCCCGGCATCTCGACATAGCCGTCGATCGTGACCGGGTCGTCAGCCGGCGGCCAGATCGTGAGGAAGCCGCCCGCACCCAGCGCACAGATCGCCGGTTCGGTGGTGATCGACACCAGCGCGGCGGCCACCGCCGCATCCACGGCGTTGCCGCCGGCGTCGGCGACGATGGCTCCGGCATCGGCTGCCAGCTTGGTGCTGGACGCGACCGCGACTCCCTGCATGCGCCTCCTCAGATCCGGGTTCGGGGCGGTGATGTTAGGCCCGGAGGCGCACGTTAGTCCAATCGCCGACTACACGACTTCTCCTTCGAGCACCATGAACGCGCCCGAAATATCCACCGGTGCCCGTGCCCGCCGGTGCCCCTCCCGGTGCATCCCGGCCCGTATGAACCTCCATGCGACGGCACCCAGGATGAGCACCGCGGCGGCGACGGCGGCAATGTTCGCGAAGCCGGCGACCCAGTTCACCGTCGCTGCCACCTGGCCTTCCAACAGGTAACCGAGCCCGAGGTAGGCCACCGACCACAACCCCAGGGCCACCGCATCCGCAGACAGGAAGGCCGACGGCCGCAATCCCGCCAGGCCCGCCGAAGCCGCTACCAGGTTTCCGGTCCCGGGAATGAACTTCGACGGCAGCACGTACCTCGGACCGACCTTCTCGAGCCGATTGGCGATCGAGAGCACGCAGGATCTTGGGTTGGAGCTCAGGTTGCACACCGTGTCCACGAGCCGCTGGCCGCGCCAGCGTGACAGCGAATACCAGGTCGTGTCCGCCAGCAGTCCTCCGAGGGCCGCTGCGAGAGCCGCGGCGGGCAGGCTGATTGCGCCTTCAGCCGCGGCGGCGCCGGCCACGATGAGTACCGGGACGCTCGCGATCGGAAGACCCGCGAACTCCGCAAACCCCACGGCGAGCAGCAGCCAGTATCCGTACCCCTCGAGTAGAAGCCGAGCAGATTCCATCTTCCCCTCCCAATCCTTCCCTGACGCCGCACCCCCGGGCGCGGACCCTGAACGAACCGGACCACCGGGTCCCGTTTCCTCAGATGAAACGTTGCAGACGCGCGGAAAGTGCCCGAAACGACAACGGCGGCCCCGGAACTGGTCCGGCGCCGCCGCGTGCCCTGGGCCTCGGAAGGCCTGTCCGCCTGCTATTGCTCGATCTTCTTCCCGCTCCGCGGGGTGCGGCGGGCGTTCCCGGAAGAAGACTTCGAACCGGACGAAGATTCGCTGGACGCACTCGATGATCCCCTCAACTGAGGCAGGGAACGCATCCCCTCCTGCCGCTGGATCGATCGGTCCGCCGCGTTCGTCCGGAAGCGCGTCTGCATGCCGTTGCGTTCCTGGGCGCCCAGCCGCCTGCCGTAGGAGTTACCACGATTCGGCTCTACCGTCCGCCACACGCGCTGTCCGTCCGTGGTTTCGAACCTCTCCCACGACCGATTGCGCTCGACGATCGGAATGCCGTTGTACGTATTCGGCGTCGGCGCTGGAGCCGCTCGGAACACAATAGTCCGCCCCACGAAGGACTCGTCCGAGCCGTGGCCACTTCCGAGCGTCGGAACCCAGACATGCCCCAGCCTATCCTTCGCCTCGGCCGCGGCCGCTGCCTTGCGGCTGGCGTCCCATACGGCCTTGACCTTCTCCTGCGAAACGCGCTCGGGCCGCGGTACTCCGTCGCTCAACATGTAGGACCAGGGGCCGAAGAGATCGGAACCCGTCACCGCGTAGTGGCCCAGGCAACCGGAACCGGCACTCGTGCCGCCACCCGCCAGGTCCTGCATCTCGGCCGCGATCAGCGTCTGGTTGACCGCGCCCCGAATCATCCAGCGATAGGGGTTGTAGAAGCAGGGCCCGTTCTCCGCCCGAAAGGCACTCCCTCCCTGCTCAGTGGCCGACGAAGGCGCCGGGGGCAGATCGAATTCCTGCGCCCGTAGTTCGCCTGTCGCTGAGCCGGCGATCGCAGCTGCCGCCAGTGCCAGAGTGACGCGCTTCATGTTCATGGGGCCCCTCCTCGAGGGGAAATGAGACCGTGCCGCCACTTCTACTATACCCATACCAGCGTCAGATGGTAGTCAAGCGAGCGATGCAACTCACCTATATTACTGCGTTACAACAAGTTGCGGTTTTTCCAGGCAGGGAACAGGCGGTAGGCAGGATGCCCGCCGCCGTTCGTACGAGCGAGATCTGCAGGTGACTAGCGGTCTTCCGGTCGGGCGTCCGCCCAGGAGGAATACGCCTTCTCGCACGTCTCACAGTCGCGGCCCAGCTCGTAGCACGGCACACCATCCGCCTGCGCCTCGGCGCACATCGGGCCCGCGGCCTTCCGGGCGCGCGAACCCGCGCGGAGATCCGGAGCCCCGTCGCAGGGGACATCGCTGTAGGGGTCGTCGCTGTAGGGACGTTGCGTTCTCCGATCGATCATGTGCCGTCTCCGTCCATGGTTTCAACCCTCGGTGACGCACACTTCTTGCAAATGTCGTGCGTAGAGGGGTGGAAGAGCCTCTCGCCCGCGACACCGCCCGATGCGGCGCTTCGCGGGAGATAACACGATTCGGCAGGGAAATGCGGGCTCCGAGGGCCCGCGGCGGATGAGCGGTTCCGGCGTTTCTGGGACGTTTTGGCCCCCTAACATCAACTCAGGTCAGTTCGTCACTCGCGGCACTCATCTTCCTCCCTGTAGAGGAGCCGCTACATGCGTGAGCTTCGTATACACGGGCGCGGAGGGCAGGGATCGGTGATCGCCTCCAAGCTCCTGGCCGTAGCCCTGTTCCGTGAGGGTGAGTGGGTCCAGTCGTTTCCCGCCTTCGGCGTGGAGCGGCGTGGCGCTCCCGTCACGGCATTCCTGCGCCTCGACGACGATCCGATCCGGCTACGGTGCGAGATCACAGAGCCGGACGACCTGATCGTCCTCGATTCGACGTTGATCGATGCCATAGACGTCACCGCCGGCCTCAAACCCGGCGGCACCATCCTGGTCAACACCGAGAAGGCCCCCGAAGAGTATCCCAAGCTCCTGGAGCACTTCCGCGTGGCCACGATCGATGCCAGCGGGATCGCCATTCGGCATGGTCTCGGGACGAAGAGTCAGCCGATCGTCAACACGGCCATCGTGGGTGCGTTCGCGGCGGAGTTCGGACTCATCGGACTCGAGGCGGTGAAGGCCGCGATCGACGACGAGGTACCGGCCAAACGGGAAGCCAACTACGAGGCGGCGGTCGAGGCGTTCGGCTCCGTCCGGTCGGCCGCTCCGAGGGAGGTGTCGCATGTCTGACCGCGACCTGACCCGTCCCAACGACAGCGGGCGGAACATCCCCCCGGTGGCGATCAGCGAGACTTCGACCCTGGTGAATCCGACCGGGTCGTGGAAGTACATCATGCCCCGCTACGAGGACCGGGTGGCCCCGTGCAACGCCGGGTGCCCCGTCGGGATCGACATCGAGGGCTACATGTACCTGATCGGGCAGGGCCGGCTGCAGGAAGCGGCCGACCTCCTGGTCCGGGAGAACCCGATGCCCGCGATCACCGGTCGCGTGTGCCACCACCCGTGCGAGGACAGTTGCAACCGGGCGTCGCTGGACGAGGCCGTGGCCATCCACGCGGTGGAGCGCCGGTTGGGGGACATGATCCTCGCCGCACCCCCGCCGCCCGCTCCCGAGCGCACGCGGACGGAAACCGTAGCCGTGATCGGTTCCGGCCCCGCGGGACTCTCCTGCGCGTGCTTCCTGACCCGAATGGGCTACGGGGTGACCGTCTTCGAAGCGGCGGCCGAGGCCGGCGGGATCGACCTCCGCACTTCCACTCGCGTCGGAACGGACGTGCCCTGGACGGAACTCGACGAGTTCGACGCCGTCTTCGTGGCCCCCGGCGCCCACGTGGGCAAGGACTCCCGGATCGAGGGAGCCGATGGACTGGCGGCGATTCGGCCCGGCCTCGAGTTCCTGAAAGAGGTCAACGCCGGAGGGCGTCCCGATCTCGGCGAACGAGTGATCGTGGTCGGCGGCGGCAACACGGCCATGGACTGTGCCCGCTCCGCTCTCCGGCTGGACGCCGATGTCACGGTCCTGTACCGGCGCACGCCTCGCGAGATGCCCGCCATTCCGCAGGAAGTACGAGAGGCCAAGCAGGAAGGGGTGGAGTTCGAGTTCCTGGCGGCTCCGATCGGTGTCGAGCTGGAGGACGGCGAGTTCACCGGCATCACCTGCCAGCGAATGGAGCTCGGCGAACCGGACGAGAGCGGGCGACGGCGGCCCGTCCCGATCGAGGGCGATGTCTTCACCGTGAACGCCGATACGGTGCTGACAGCGATCGGCGAGGACTGCGACCTGTCTTTCCTGCCCGACGAGGTTCACACCACGTGGGGCCTGGTCGAAGTGGACGCTCTCGGTGAGAGCACGTCCGCGCCGGTATTCGCCGGCGGAGACGTGGTGGACATGCCCCGATCCGTGGCCGACGCCCTGGGTGGCGGCAAGCGGGCCGCGATCGGCATCGATCACTTCCTGCGCGAGAAGGCCGGCGAAGACGTGACCGAGGTGCCGCTCGACGCTCTCAGGTTTGGCGGCGGCAACGTCAGCGCTCTGCGATACACGAATGACGAAGACCCGATCCCGCGCGAAGCGCCGGTCAACGAGACGGTGACGTGGGAACAGATGAACCCGAATCACTTCCACACGGCCCCGCGGCACGAGGACCACTTCCACGACGCGATCGACCTCCGGTCCGCGTTCGGCGAGACCAACTTCGGGCTCAGCCAGAAGGAGGCGATCGAGGAAGCCGAGCGCTGCCTGAACTGCGGCGTGTGCAACCGCTGCGAGCTGTGCCTGATTTTCTGCCCCGACATGGCGATCTCCCGCCGGGACGACGGGGGATTCGAGATAGACATGCGATACTGCAAGGGATGCGGCCTGTGCGCCGCCGAATGCCCCCGGGGTGCCGTCACGATGACCCGGGAGGGAATATGAAAAAGGTCATGATCGGCAACCACGCCGTGTCGTGGGGCGTGCTGCGCTCGCGCGTGGAGGTGATCTCCGCCTACCCCATCACGCCGCAAACGCAGATCGTCGAGGCGCTGTCGGACATGGTGGCCGACGGGAGCCTGCCGGCGCAGTACATCAAGGTCGAGTCCGAGCACTCGGCCATGGCCGCCTGCATCGGTGGCTCCATCGCGGGCACGCGGACGTTCACGGCGACTTCGGCGCAGGGACTCGCGCTGATGCACGAGATGCTGCACTGGGCGGCAGGCGGACGTCTGCCCGTCGTCATGGCCAACGTCAACCGGGCGATGGCCCCGGGGTGGACCATCTGGACCGACCAGAACGACAGCCTGTCGCAGCGGGACACCGGCTGGATCCAGTTGTACTGCGAGACGAACCAGGAGGTGTTCGACACCACCATCCAGTCGTTCAAGCTGGCCGAAAAGGTGAACCTTCCGGTGATGCTGGTGCTCGACGCCTTCTTCCTGTCTCACACTTCCGAGCCGGTGGACGTGACCGAGCAGGAGGAGGTGGACCGTTTCCTTCCGCAGCGCGAAGCGACGTTCAAGATGGACACGAGCGACCCGCACGCGTTCGGCGCCCTGGTGCGTCCCGACGCCTACACCGAGATGCGGTGGCACCAGCAGGAGGCCATGCGCGAAGCGCGGGACGTTTTTCGCGAGATCGAGGACGAGTGGGAGGCGATCACCGGCCGTCGCTACGGGGCCGTCGAGGCCTACCGTGCCGAGGGTGCCGACCTGCTGCTCGTGACCTCCGGCACCATCACCTCGACGTCCCGCCACGTGGTGGACGAGCGGCGTGCGGCCGGCGAGAAGGTGGGGCTGATCAAGGTCAAGATGTTCCGGCCCTTCCCCACCGACGAGCTGCGCGGACTCCTGGCCGGCGTGGACCGGGTGGCGGTGCTCGACCGTAACATCTCACCCGGACACGGGGGCATCTTCGCCGAGGAGATTCGCTCGGCGCTGTACGACGTGCCCCCGGAGGATCGTCCGACCCTGTTCGGCTATATCCTCGGGCTCGGCGGACGCGACGTCACGCCGGGTGTGATCAACGACATCATCGACAACACCCGCTCGAAGGCCCAGCCGGAGCGCGAGGACCTGTGGGTGGGGGTGGAGCTATGAGCCAGACCATCATCAAACAGCACATTCCGCGGGACGACCTGCTGGCCTCGGGGCACCTGGCGTGCCCCGGCTGCGCAGCCCCCATCGCCATGAACCTCGTGCTGAAGGCACTGGGACCCGAGACGATGGTGGTGCTCCCGGCGTGCTGCTGGAGCATCATCGCGGGACCCTGGCCGCAGTCGTCTCTGCGTGTGCCCCTGTTCCATACGGCCTTCGAGACCGGCGCGGCCGTGGCTTCCGGCATCAAGGCGGGCCTCGTGTCGCGGGGTGACACGGAGACGACCGTCATCGCGTGGGCCGGTGACGGCGGCACGTTCGACATCGGGCTGCAGGCCCTGTCGGGAGCGGCCGAGCGGAACGAAGACTTCATTTACTTCTGCTACGACAACGAAGCCTACATGAACACCGGGGTCCAGCGCTCGTCTGCGACGCCGTGGGGCGCGTGGACCACCACGACGCCGACCAGCGACCCGGAGCACCAGCCCAAGAAGGACATCATGGCCATCATGGCGGCGCACCGGATTCCGTACGCCGCCACGGCCTCTGTGGCCTACCCGGTCGACCTGGTGGAGAAGGTGAAGAAGGCGCGCACGATCCGCGGGACCCGTTTCATCCACATCCTGGCTCCCTGCCCTCCGGGGTGGAAGACCCAGAACGACGAGACGATCGACCTGGCCCGCATGGCGGTCGAGCGCCGGATCTTCCCGCTGCTGGAAGTGGAGAACGGCGGCGACTGGCGGTTTACGGTCGATCACCCGGGCGGCTCGATCGAGGAGTACATCCGTCGCCAGGCGCGCTTCAAGCACCTCACCGACCAGCAGGTGGAGATCATCCAGGCCCAGGTCGAGGCGCGGTGGGAGATCCTCTCGAACCGGGTCAAGTACGGCACCTGACGCAGGGCCCGATTCCGAGCTGGATGAAACAGAGCCCCGGGACCGTGTGGCCCCGGGGCTTCTTCTTTGCGCCAGAAAATTCTCTAGAACTTCGCGTCGAGCATCAGGTAGACCCAGCCCATGTCCTTGGTCAGGCGGCCGATCTCCGCCCACCCGTCGTTCTGGAACACGTAGGCGACGCCTGCGCTCATCGTCAGGTACTTGTTGTACTTCCAGCTCGCGACCACGTCGATCTCTTCTCCGAAATGGCCGGACGCCAGGGGACCCTTGTCCGCCATGTGGAAGGAGTGAAGGTCCAGCCTGAGCATCCACTCGGGGTTGAACCTGTAGGTGCCTTTGATCGCCATGTCCTGCAGACCGCGGCCACCCGTGTGAGCCGGGATGTTCAGGAACAGGTCCGCGAAACCGTAGAACTTGTGGTTCGTGGCGAACAGCGTGTCGAACACCTTGAGCGTGTCGTCGTCCAGGTCGCCGTCCCCGGACAGGTAATCGTACCACAGGGTGACGCTGGCCTTGCCCCCGAATCCGTAGGCCAGGCGGCCGCCGAACATGAAGGCGCTCACGTCCGTTCCAAGCAGCTGGCCGGTCTGGTAGGAGCCTTCAGCGCGGTACGTGAACCGGGACAGGTTGCCGACCCAGCGGGTCCCGAAGGTGTGTCGATTCGTCTTCTGATCGCCCGGAGCCGCCTCGTCGTCCTCGCGGTGGTCGTAGATCCAGTAGAGGTCCAGGTCCTGCGTGTCGGTGATGTCCCATGTGCCGTACCCCGAGACCAGGTCCGCTTCGACCTCGATGTCGCCGGCCTGGGCGTCCGCCAGCTTCGCGGCAAACACGTCGATGTTGCCGACGCTTCCTCCCGAGCCGACCCGGATTCCGTCAAACGAGCGAGCCTGCTGAGCCCAGTTCACGGAACCCACCAGGCGCTGGCCGCCGAAATTCACTTCCTGGCGGCCGAACCGGCCCATGAAGCCACCGTCCACGGCCTTGCCCAGGTCGATGTACGCCTGGTGGATGTCGAGCCCGTCGGCCGAGAAGTCACCAAGTGTATTGCTCTCGGATCCCCACAGGCGAACGTCCTGGATCTGGATGAAGACGGCCAGGTTGTCGTCGAGGCCGGCCCGCAGGTCCAGACGAGTGCGCATGGAGACAGCGGTCTCGGCGCCTCCGTCAGGTAGCACCAGCGGATCACGATACTCGAATCGGGGCCGGATCTGGCCTCCGAACTTCAGATCTACTTCCTGCGCCACCGCCGCCGTGGGGAGGGCGGCCAAGAACAGGGCAAACGTCACCAGCCTTCTCGAAATCATCGAGCCTCCGGTCGTCATTCGGTTCATTGAAATCAAGGGCATCCAACCGCGCGAGAAAATATCATGTTGATATGTGAATATAAAGCCCCGGACGAGAGGAGGCCCCGGCGCGCTGGTGGCGCTCCGGGGCCCGGTGGAAACCTGGACTCTTAGATGCCGCCCTGACCCGTCTTGTCGTGACAGGCCGCGCACGTGCCGAGGAACTCGCCGTATACGCGGGCCCGGTCCTCCTGTTCGGTGAGGCCGATCGCTGCGGACCCCATGGCGTGGACCGCGGCCTCCATCTCGGAGACCTCAGCCAGCACCTCCAGATCGGCGGACAGTTCGGCGGGCGCCAGCGGCGCCTCGCCCAGCACTTCGGCGCCGCCATCCCACACGACTCCAGACGGGCCGACGCAGGGCCATGTGGCAGTTGCCACACGCTGCGCCCATGGCTGCGGTGGCCTCGGCAGCAGCCGTGATGTCATTGGCCTCGACCGCGCGCAGGGCCCAGATATGCATCGCCTCGGCGTAAGGCTCCCACTCCGCGGGCATGGCAGCCGAGTTGGCGTGGTCGGACATCCACTCGGCCGGCTCCCGGACGGCCGCCAGGTCCCCGTTGATGACCGCGACCTGCATCTCTGTGGCCTTGTAGAAATGGTCCTTCATGTGCGCCTGCAGAACCTCGCGCGGATACTCGGAGCTCCCGCTGTCCACCTGGGCTTCCGGGGTCGTTCGATCACCGCACGCCGCGAGGAGCAGCAGGACAGCCGGCAGAGCGAAAAACAGTGGGGACGTACGAAGATTCATCGGGGCCTCTCCTTCCGGGGACATCCGGCAGACGGCATGCCTCACCTCAACAACCTGCCACGATTTCAGCAATACCCCCCTCGCATATCGCTTCGTGAGTCTGGCCACCGCTGGCGGCGGTCCTTACGTCCTGGGGCAGTCGCCGGAGCGATGGGAGGTCGTGAACAACCCTTGCTGCCCATGTGACCCTGATTATTCTGCAAGAAACGTGCTTTCCAGGCTGGCGGATACATGCAAGAACCCGCTTTCGCGGGTGGCGCTGTAACTGGCTAGCGGATGGTGACTTGGACGCTCCGGAAAGGCGAGTAATTTCAGACAAAAAGGGCGCAAATAGAGTCCCGGATGCCGAGGTGTCGCTATGTGTGACACTTTGGCATCGTCCGAGTGGCCCGCAAACCGCTGATAGCCGGTCTCTTCCTGCCACTGGAGGCTACGCTCAAGAGGTCCGTCTCACCCAACAGTCGACCCATCGCGTCTACCGTCGGAGCGACCTGGCACTAGGGACGGGTATCGCTCAACCGCTCGACCGGTTCAAGATGGTGAACTTCCCGACGTGCTCGTCGCCGTCGGGGGTCACCACGTGGAAGAAGTAGACGCCGCTGGCCACGAACTGGTTGTTTCTGTTTCGCACATCCCACACGGCTCGTCCACCGCCCGTCGGGTCGTCGTGGTTCAGGAGATCGACCAGGATGCCGGTCACCGTGTAGATCCGGATCGTCGCTCGAGGAGGCAGGTTCACGAACATGAGCTGCTTGGTGGACGGCGCCAGGTCGTAACGGCTGGTCGTGAGATACGGATCGGGGACCGTATGCACCTGCTTGAGATCCGTGGGGCCGGTGGCGGACGTCGGAGCCTCGACGCGCCAGTTCAGCGTCAGCCCCGGGACGAGCAGCGGCCGCGTGGCCGTCCCGGCTCCCGTGTAGGACCGTACGTAGTTGTAGCCCGTCGGGTCCGTCGTCTCGAACGAAGCCTCATCCGAGGTAACGGCTCCGGAGTAGGTGCGTAGCGTCCAGGTGGTTCCGTCTGCCGGCAGCTCGCTCATTTCGAAGATGTACCGCTCCCCGTGTATGTAGAGGCCGAATCCGGTGCCGGTCTGCAACAGACCGTCGTAGAAGTTCTGTCCGTCGGCGATTCCGTCGGTGCTGGTGGCGACGATCGCGGGTGTGTCCGAAAGGTCCACGGACGGGCCGACGGGCACCCAGTCTCCGTTTTCTGCACCGCCGCACTCGCCTCCCCGCACGCCGTCCCGAATCGTCTCGAGGGCAGGGTCGAGGTAGTTGAAGTCATTCCAGTCGATGAAGCCGTTTCCGTTGGCGTCCGTCGTCAGGAAGCCCCAGCTGGCGCGGACCTTCGGCGCGAACGGCACAATGGTGCCGTGCGTCGCGTTTTCCACGATGACGGTCCCAGCCTGCCAGGTGACTTTGAGGTCCGACGCCACGGCCAATTTCCCCATCGCCCGCTCGAAGCACACCTTCTCGAAATGAGAGCAATTGGAGCCGCCGAAGCAGGAAACAGGCACGCCGGCATCAAGTGATGTGTACGCGATCGGCGACCACACCGTGTCCGCGGCCTCCAGGTGGCCCACCCGGATGTAACGGGCTGGATCCGCGATCTGCTCGCTCGTCCCGTCGAACCAGCGTGACCCGCCGTGATCCACGTACTCCGTGGCCCAGCGTCGGTTCTGGGAACCCTCTGTCGAACTCAAGTTGAGGGCCTCGTTGAATTCACCCGTGGCGAAGGCGGTCCCGCTCGCGGCCGGGATGCCGAACGCCTCGAGCGACTCCGGGTCGAAGTCGACCTCCTCTTCGACGAGCGTGGCCGTTTGCGGAAGAGGCTCTTCCCCAAAAATCGTCCACCAGGGGTTGTAGATGTCGACGACGGTCGCCGAGTCGGTTCCGTCCCGGGAAATCGTCAGGTACGCCTTCAGGCACACGTGGAACGGATCGCCTCCGACAGGACAGTCGGCGGTCGGCGTGCCGAACGACGACCCCAGGCTGAACACGGGCACCACGCTGTCGATGCGAGCCTGCAGGTCGAGAGCCGGAAGAAGACGCTCGACGAGGGGCTGGAATGTCTGCTCGACCGCGTCAGTCGGCGGCATGGACCCGTCGAAGGTGCCCGATTGCTCGTCGATCCTGGGTAAGGGTGCGGCGGCATCGAGGGGTTCACCGCCCTCCCCAGCCAGGAATACCCCAAGGCTTGCGTACGCAACCTCAGGAGCGTCTGCGCGGGGCACCGTCGACTGATCAATCTTCGTCGATCGCAGGGTGTGTGGTCCCGAGGCCATGGAGTTCAGGTCGAAGGCGGTTACCGAGTAGAAGTAGGTGAAGTTGTTGTACACGTCCGTATCCACGTAGGTGTACGGGACGCCCGTGTCTCTCAGCGGACGCGTTTCGCCAGCGTCGCGGTCGGACACGATCGCCGTATCGAGGCTGACCGCGACCGGCTCCCGGCTGACGCCGGCCCCGGCCGCGCCCCCCGGCGAGCCGTTGTTGAAAACCAACGTGTTGTCGATCGCCCGCTCCAGGAAGTCGTCCTCGTTGAGCGGGCACGTATCGCCAGCGGTGAACCCGAGGACCGGCTCACCGTCGGGGTCCGTCGCGCCAACGTCCTGTTCGGGCGGAACGGTCTCACATGTGAAGTCGCGGTAGCTCGTGTTGTCGAAGTCGAACTGGGTCACCAGCTCCAGTTGACCCCGGGTGGTGCCGCGCCAGATCCGGTATCCCTCGACGTCGAATTCGCGGTAGTTCGGGTTGTAGAGCGCCGACTCCGGGTCGCTGGCCACCTCGTAGAAGGGATCACCCAGCGTCTCCGACGCGCTAGGCTCCCAGATTACGGTCACGTTGTCGTCACCTGGCACCAGGTAGAAAGCTGGCGGCTCCGGTGAAAAACCCAACAGGAAGCTGTTCTCGTAAACGGACTGCGCGACCAGGGCCCTGCCCAGAAGGCTCCCCGGAACGACACTGACGTCGAACTGGTCGATCCGGTTAGACGGATGTTCGACGTCTGGTGGGTACAGAGACCCTGAAGGCCCGGGGCCGTCGTAGCTCACCCAACCGGCGGCGCGCTCGATTGGCTTTGGGGCGTTCTCCGTCTCTGTCTTCACCTCGGTGCAGTTCGAACCGGCCGGATCGCACCCGCGCGCGCTGGCGAAGCCCGGGTGAAACGAAGGCACGCCAGGAGGATTGATATCCCAGTTCGGTGAGGCGTTGGCGATGATGCCGGATGGCGATCCATCCGGCATCGTCTCCACCGTGGGAGCGATCAGGTGCGCCATCACCAGCGTCGAACTTTCCCCCGGCTCGAGGGTGAACGGGCCGGAGGCCTGGAACGTACGGACGTCGACCGCTCGAGGCGGAATCCAGCAGACCGAGCGCTCCGTGGTTTCCGTGTCCAGCGTCTCGATCTCGGCCGGAACGTTGCAGGCGGGGTCGCCGCGGTTCAGGTCGACGTTGCCCGAGAGGTAGCGCCACGCCTGCGGTGGGTCCTCCGGATCCGAAAAGCCGTTCCACGAGAACACGGACGTCATCGAGAGCCCGATCTCCTCCTCCGTTTCCTGGTGCAGCGGACTCCTGAGAAACTTGACTCCGGCGATGCCGGGGACATTGACGAAAAACGGTGGGTAGAACACGGACGCGGGGTACACCCACCACGAGTCGCCCTGAAAAGCGCCGTTGTAGGCGATGGTCATGTCGAACGGTAGGATCGCCGTCGCGAAGTTCTTGGTGTACTGGGCCACGTCGTTGTCGACCGCCAGGGCGATGTACACGTCATCGTAGGTCCAACCCTCGTCGGGAAGCGCATCGTCGCCCCCGAAGTAGGTCAACTCGTTGAGTTCCTGGAACTCGGGATCGTCTGTAACGTTCTCGAACTCTAACAGAAAGTAAATCACCGACTCGTTGCCGGACGGGTAGCTCCAGCTCATGCTGCGCTGGGTAACGCGGATTCCCATGGGATGATCCAGGCCTCCGCGCCGCGCCGGGTCACCGTCCCAGTACTGCATCCAGGTATCTTGCTGCGAGGCCGTCTTCCGTCCCAGCAGGATGGGCGCGAAGGTCTCCGGGTCGTCGATGTAAGCCGCCGCCGGCCAGTTCTCCAGGTCCTCCGGATCGAGCGAATCGTAGATCGGCGTGAGGGGGCTACCGTGTTGTCCGAACAGGTTCAGAATCCCGACCGTATCGAGCGCCCACGGACCCGCATCTTCGGCAGTGATCCCGGCCATGATGATGCCCGACGAGAAGATGTAGGCATCCGGCGTCCCGGTGGGGAACCACCCTCCGTTGCCGTCGGGACTCGTCCCCGCGTCGAGGCAAATCGATCCGTCGGTGTTGATCGTGCACTGCAGCTGGTTCGATGAGAGAACCACCCGGGGCCCTGCGAATAGCCGGAATCCGTCCCCGATTTGCTTGCGCTTGCTCACCTCCTGTGCCTCGCCGGCCAGCGTTCCGAGAGTCGCCACGGTCAGGGCCAGCAGCAGGGCTGTGCTCGCGCATCGGTTAGGCGCCCGTGAGGTCCATACACGTCGAATCGAAGCTCTCATGTCGCCTTCATCGTGAATGGGTGGAACGGGCCCCAGGCCGTCCTCTCCCGGGAACCCCAAACCAGAATCTGACTCAGAACGCCAGCCTGAGACCCAGGCGCAACGATTGATTCGACGGCGCGAGAACATGCTCGCCCTGCGAGTAGTACCAGTCCTGGCTGAACGCCTCGGTCTGCTCCTCGACGGTGAAGATCCCGTCGCCGTTACCGAACCTCTCCTCGGCTTGCATCAGCATGAAGACGTTGAAGGCATTTTCAGGCGATTCCGCCGCGATGTCGAAGTCGCGAATGTCCGGGTCGCCGTCGAGGCGAGGATCGGACAGCGCCTCTCCCGCCCACTGATCGAACGCGAGGTTGTTGGTGATGTCACCCGTCTCAGCGAACACGTAGTCCGTTCGCGCTATGTCGAATGGATTCCGCCAGTCCAGGAAGGCCTGGAGGTTCCAGCCCCGGCCCAGGCTGAAGCCCTTGGCCAGACGGAAGTCGAACTCGACCTGCCACGGCATGGTGAGACCCGCGAACGAGGACTCGACCGGTCCGCCGCTGGTCGGCGGCGAGAGAGTGATCCCGCCGGCGTTTTCGATCTTCGTAAACCGCTGTCCCGAACGGGCATACAGGATCGTGAATATGCCCAGATCGTTGAGGATCGCCCCGGCCGTGGTGCCGCTCATGTAATCCGAAGGCAGCTGCAGGCTTCCGGTGATCGCGAAGTTGTGTTTGCGGGCCGACTCCATCGGCAGCAATACCTCCGGGGGATCGACCGGCTTCCCTGTCTGGAAGGACAGGTTCGAGCTGGCATTACTGGTGAGCCGCCGGTACGTCCACGGATCCCATCCCGTGCCCCTTGCATCGAGATATGTGTAGGAGGCGTTACCGACGAACAGGTTTCCGATCGCCTTGTCCAGGTTCACCTCGAGCCCGTTGGATTCCGTGAAATCGAGGTTCGTGAGCACGGTCTCGTAGACGATTCGACCGGGGTTGTTGGGATCCTCGAACGGCAGGTCCCGGCGCGTCAGCGCCTGTTGCTGCTTCTTGTTGAAGGCGGAAATGTCGATCACGAAGCTCTGACCGATGAGCTGCCGGTATCCGAACTCGAAGGTCCGGGTGCTGGGGAGCTGCACGTCCTGGCCCGCGTTCCACAGCCCTGCCTGTGAGGCTCCCGTCGGGCCCGTCATCATGGCCCCGCCGCCAAAGAACGCAGGCGTCTGCACGAACCTCCCGTAGCTCAGACGGAACGTCGAAGTGGGTGTGACGGGAAAGCTGGCGCCGAGGCGCGGGCTCCATTCCGTCTTCGTGCTGGCTGTGAGCCAGTTGGAGAGGCACGGCGTGGCTCCATTGCACGGTTCATCCCATTTCGGGACCCATTCCCCTTTCTTGGAATCCCATCGGATGTAGCCCGCTTGCAGACTGTCGGGCACATTGCCTTCCGTGAAGCCCGGCACACGTGGATAGTCGACTCCCGGCTCCAGGTAGTCGAAACGGATCCCGGCCTCGAGCACGAGATCGCCAACGTCCAGTCGGTTCTGCAGAAACGCTCCCGCTCGCTTCGGCGACGCCAGGTTGATGTTCGGAATGCCACGATAGAGCCACATGTCGGACCGGCGAAGATCCAGATCCATGTACTCCCCACCCAGCTTCAGCCGGTTGAACCGTCCGATCTGCCAATCCAGGGCCACCCTCGCCTGGAGGCGGTCCTCGGTCCGAATCTGATACCCGGCGTTCGCCGGCCCGCTGATGGGAAACCAGTTGTAGAAACCGTACGGGTTGGCGCGGAGGTTCTGTCCGATCCCGGTAACCGTCTGCCTGTCCCGAAGGTCATCCGCCCGACCCGGATAGATGGCCGTGCTGTCCTCGAATATGGTCCCGCTCCGCCCCGCCCAGAGCTCGATCTCCCCGGGATTGAACAGATTCAATCCCTGGCGGGTTATGTTCCGGTCAACGTGAAACCGGACGTCACTCGGAGTGAAACCGAACGACGGAGCTTGGTGGTCGAGGTACCAATCCGGATCGATAATGCCCTCTTCCATTTCGTCCGCCTGGTAGCTCAATCGGATATCGAGCGCGACCTGCTGGTTGGCCGACTGCGCCAGGGTGAGGAATGTCCCCAGCGTGAAAGCGTCCCGGGTGTTGACGTTCCCGTCCATGTTGTCTGCGCGGTATAGCGACCAGATACCTGCAGTGCGACGGTACCACTGGTATCGATTCCGCGTGTACCCGAACGTGATGCGGGAGCCGCGCGGCAGCTGCCAGTTGAGGTTCCCCGTGAACAGGTAGTTGTCGTTCCATCCGTAGGGCTGGATCCGGCTGTCCCAGTGGGTGAAGTCCGGGGCGGCGATCGCTACCGAGTCGGTGGCTCCCTCGGTCGTCGAGGCACGCGGCAGAGTGAACACCGCCGGCTCTCCGGCCGTACACAGCCCCGCGTACTGAGGCAGATCGGGGCATGTCGCGGTGTCGTCCTGCACCCAGTAGCCGGGGCCACCTTCGTTGTCGAAGTACGAGCGCCCCGTCGCTGCCCCGGCCACGAAGAAGGTGAGAGGGCCGGCGATGGGCCCACCGAAGTTGGCCTCCAGACGGTTGAAGTTCGTATTCCAAGCCGACGGTCCGAGCCGATCCGTCGTCGCCTGCAGTGATCCGGTAAACCGTGCGCCGCCAGTCCGCGTCACGTAACTCACCACGCCCGACTGCGCCTCACCGAACTCCGCGGCGAAACCACCGACCGTCACGTCCACCTGCTCCAGCGAGTTCGTTGGAAGCGTCAGGTTCTGCGCGACCCCGGTCCCGAACGAGCGAACCAGCACACCGTCCACGTACAGCGCTTCCTCGTTCGGGCGGCCGCCCCGGATGGAGAGGCACCGGTCGTCGAAGTCTCCGTCCAGCTCGTTCTGATCGTCACAGTTGACCGTGTAGGCGCCTGGCTGCAGGACCACCATCTGAGACACGTTGTCCACCGGCATCAGATCGATCGTTTCGCCCCGGATGATCGACTTGGTGGAAACCTGATCGCGTGGTACGAGCGGATTCCCGATGCCTTCGACCAGAAGGGGCTCCAGCTCCA
>JBDHBK010000069.1:0-8296 GCA_039592635.1 Gemmatimonadota bacterium | reverse complement strand
ACCGGCACGCCACCGCGGATCAGACGAACCCGACCTCTCCCACCTACCCGCGAAACGTCCCGGAGCTGTGCGGGACTTGCCACCAGGAGGGAGAAGCGGCAGCACGGCGGATCCAGCGCGAGGGCCCGGACATCGTGCGCGGCTTCGAAATGAGCATCCACGGGAAGGGGCTCCTGCAGAGCGGTCTCGTGGTGACGGCGACCTGCACGGACTGCCACGGGGCGCATACCGAGGCCCCCGCCGCCGACTCGGCGTCGATGATTCACCCGAACAACGTCGCGGCCACGTGCGGGCAGTGTCACCACGGCATCGAGGAGGAGTTTCGGGAGAGCATCCACTACCCGGAGAATGGCGACTACTCGGCCGAAGGCGATCACCAGTACCCGACGTGTGAGGATTGCCATACGTCGCACACCATCAGCCGCACGGACCGGGACGATTTCCGGATGCTCATGATGAGCCAGTGCGGCCGCTGCCACGAGGACGAATCCGAGACCTTCTTCGAGACGTACCACGGCAAGGTTTCCAGGCTCGGCGGCGCCCGCGCGGCCAAGTGCTACGACTGCCACGGCACACACAACGTCCTCCCGAACGTGGAACCGGCCTCGATGCTGAGCCGGGAGAACATCGTGGACACGTGCGCGCAGTGTCACCCGGCGGCCAACGAGAAATTCACGGGCTACCTGACGCACGCCACACACCACGATCCCGACAAGTACCCGTGGCTGTTCTGGTCCTTTTGGGCCATGACGGGACTCCTGGTCAGCGTGCTCACGTTCTCGCTGATCCACACGGGCGCCTGGTTGTTCCGCCTGTGGCGCGAGCCGGAGCACTGGAAGGGTCACGTCGAGGCCGTGGGCGAGGAGCGAAAGCAGCTGTACCGGCGCTTCACGCAGTTCCAGAGGATCATGCACCTGGTGATGCTGCTCAGTTTCATGCTGCTGGCCGCCACCGGCATGGCTCTCAAGTTCTCCTGGATGGGATGGGCGAAGCTCTTCTCGCGCATGGTGGGCGGATTCGAGGCCATGGGTGTGCTGCACCGGCTGGGAGCCGTGGCTTTGATCGCCATCTTCGTCGTGCACCTGTGGGATGTCCGCAAGCAGAAACATGCGGCCGGGAAGACCTGGAAGGAGTACATCTTCTCGCGTGACTCGCTGATGTTCAACAAGAACGACGGCCGCGAGCTGGTGGCCTCGATCAAGTGGTTCTTCGGCAAGGGAGACAGACCCGACTACGGGCGGTTCACCTATTGGGAGAAGTTCGACTACTTCGCCGTCTTCTGGGGCATGTTCATCATCGGTTCCACGGGTCTGTTCCTGTGGTTCCCGGAGTTCTTCACGAACGTGCTCCCGGGGTGGTTCGTGAACGTCGCCACAATCATACACAGCGATGAAGCGCTGCTGGCGGTGGCCTTCATCTTTACCATCCACTTCTTCAACACGCACTTCCGCCTGGACAAGTTCCCGATGGACCCGGTGATCTTCACGGGCCGGGTTCCGCTCGAGGAGCTCAAGCGCGACAAGCCCAAGGAGTACGAGCGCATGAAGGCGGAAGGGAAGCTGCAGGAGCGTCTGGTCGAGCCACTTCCGAAGGAGTTCGAGACGACCGTTCGCGTATTCGGCTTCACGATGCTGGCGATCGGGCTCACGATCGTCGGACTGATTCTGTACACGATGCTGTTCGGATACAGATAGCAGCCCCTACCGTGGGGCAGGGCGCTTCCGGCTCCACGAACTCGAGGCCGGCCGGCGGGCTTGATCCAGTCCGCCCGGCTGGCCATGTTTCATGGAGCCGTCCAGGAAGCTCCGTGACAGGTAACCTCAAGCGCGTCGGAGCAGGACCATGACTGTCCATCGCCGGCCGTTCTTTTTGTTCCTCGCGTTCGCTGTGGCATCCTTGCCATCGGTGGCTCAGGCCCAGGGCATACGCGGTGACGTGAGACTCAACTGGGGCTGGATGCAGCTTCAGCCATTCGCGCAGGACTCGGTTCCCGAGGGGGATGTCTCGGGCTCGGGCCTCCAGCGGCAGCTGGCGAATGGCACCGTCGTATCGTGCATCGATGGCGATTACTGCCGCTGGTACGAGAACAACGGCCAGCGCCAGGACATCATGCCGTTCACACAGGACCTTCGATTCGCCGGGTGGACCGGTGTCCAGGGTCTTTCATTCCACGGGCAGATGCGCACGCGACTGGGCAGTGACGACCTGTGGCCGCGCACCGCGCAGAAGTTCGACCTGCTGACCGGCTATCTGAGCTACAATCGATCGGCTTTCCAGATCAGGGCCGGTCGCATGTACCGGGCATCGGGACTCGGGTACTACAACTTCGACGGCGCCTCGGCAGTGTGGCGCGGACTCGGATGGATGTGGGTCGAAGGATACGCCGGCTGGAGCCTGGCGCGTGGTGTCAACGCGCCGCGGAACGGCAGCCTGTACCAGGACGCGGACCTCCTTGCCACGGACCGACGGGCCTATCTCTTCGGCGGCGAACTCGGGTTCCGTGGTGGCAAGGTGTTTTCCGGCTCGGCGACCTACCAGCGCGAACTCCGCACTGATCGCCTGGCCCTCTATTCCGAAAGAGCCGCGGTCAACCTGAGGGCGCTCGTGGGTGCCTGGGCGTTCGACGGTGGCGCCGCCTACGACTTCGCTTACGACCAGCTCAACGACGCTCGAATCCGGATCACGACACCGCAGCTGCTCGGGATTCGTTTCGCGGCTCAGGCCAGACACTATACGCCATTCTTCGATTACTGGACCATCTGGAGCGCCTTCTCGCCCGTCGGTTTCGACGAGGCTCGCCTTTCCGGTACCTGGACCTCCAGGAGCCTCCCGCTGCTCGTCGAGCTCGGCGGGGCCTACCGCGAGTACGAAGACACGAACGCCGGCTCCTCGAACAGCACGATCCGCAAAGACGGCTACCGCGGGTTCGGTCGGATCTACTGGAGCCCGGACCGGTGGTACGTGGACGCCCGCTACCGCGCGGAAGACGGGTTCGGGGGCTCCCGGTACGGTGGGGACCTGGTCGTGGGCCGCTACCTGACCCTCGGCTCTGCCTCGTACGTGGCCTTACGGGGCACCGCGACGGAGACCCTGTATGAGTTCCGCGAGGGCGAGCGTTACGTGGTTGGCGGTGCCGTCGAAGGATCATACGATATCACGAAAGCCAACCTGACACTCGACGCCAGCCTCGGTTTCTACCAGATCGAAGACAAGAACCGGCCCCTGGCCGATACCTGGACAGAAGGTCGCGCGAGCGTCGGATTGCGCTGGCGCTTCAACACTGGAGGTACCCGATGAGGCGGCTCGCTTACCTGGGCGCCCTCGTTCTCACGGTCGGCGCCGGAGCGCTGTTTGCGGCCTCCCGTGGCTCCTTCGATTTCCCGCACGAGAAGCACGCCGCCCTGGGGGGAGCCGGGTGCGAGAGTTGTCACGCCGGCATCTACTCCGGCGATGCGGCGCAGAACGTCTCTGCAGACCCGGCGCTGTGCGCGGGATGCCACAACGGCCAGGCGTTTCCCGAGGTGGGCTACACGGGATACTCACCGCAGGAAAGTGGCCTGAAGTTCCAGCATGCCACGCACCCGAAGCTGGGTTGCGAGAGCTGCCACCGCGATCCGGAAGGCGAGGGCGACATGGCCGTGCAGGCCGCGTCGGGTGACACCTGCCTGGCCTGCCACGGCAACGGGGCGACCGACCATTTCGAGGTCGGCATCAACCCGTGCGAGACCTGCCACTACGATCCGGCACCTGGACACACGCCCGACTTCATGACGCAGCATGCCACGGCGGCAGCGGCCGGACTCCCGAACTGCACGCAGTGCCACAGGGAGACCTTCTGCGTCGACTGCCACGACGGGCCGACGAACCCGGACATGCAGTATCATCCGGCGAACTTCGTCACGCGCCACAGCGCGGAGTCGTGGGCCGCCCCGATGGAATGCGCCGAGTGCCACTCGAGAGAGGTCTTCTGCCGCGACTGCCACTCGAACCAGGGTGTCGCGCAGGATGGTCGCCAGAACGGTGGCTACCACGATGGCGTGGCCAACTGGCTGCAGCAGCACGGCGCTGCCGCGCGGCAGGGCCTGGAGAGCTGCACCACCTGCCACCAGCAAACCGAGTGCCTGGCCTGTCACTCTGCCAAGCAGGGCTGGCGCGTGAATCCGCACGGACCGGACTTCGATCCTGAGCGGGCCGCGGACCGTAGCACGCAGTCGTGCGCGATCTGCCACACGGGGTACTGATCCTGGTACCCCGATCGAGGCCGGGGTACCAGAGTTGAATCGATCATAGATGTTCCTGCCCGGCCGTTGTCCGCGGCCGGTTGAAGATGTGGGCCGGCGTCTGGTGCCCACGAGTGTCCCATGCCGTGTCAGGACAGGTCATGCAGAGTGTCACCCCGGGTTCGCACCGGTTGACGATTCTCTTGCCGGTGTTGGCAACCGCTCTGTGGCTGAGCGTACCCATCGCGTATGGACAGGAACTGCCCGCTCCGACGCAGAACGCGGTCGCGGGGGCAGCGGTGTTCGGCGAGAAGGGGTGCATCCGTTGTCACTCGATCAGCGGCGGGGGGCAGTCCCTCGGACCCGACCTGCGCTCGACCGAGTCGACCCGCACTTTCCAGGAACTCACCGCGGCGTTGTGGAATCACCTCCCGGACATGAACCGGCGCATGGCGGATCTTGGAATCGAGAGGCCTCGCCTGAGTGAGCGCGAGGCCGGCGACCTTTTTGCCTACCTGTACACCCTTGGCTACTTCGACGCTTCCGGGGACCCGGACCGGGGCAGGCTGCTCTTCACGGAATTGAGCTGTATCCGATGCCACCAGGTAGGAGGTGTCGGCGGCGTGGTCGGACCCGTGCTGGACCACGTCGGGGCGAGAGGAGCGACTATCGAGGTCGCCGCTTCCATGTGGAACCACGGTCCGGCGATGATCGAGGCCGCGGAGGCTATGGGAATCGCAAGACCCAGCGTGAGCGGCCCCGAACTGACCGACCTCATCGCTTTCCTCGTCTCGACAAGAGACCGGACTCCTGCCGATGATCTCTACTTTCTGCCGGGAGATGTCGTTGCCGGGGCTCGAGTCATAGAGGAAAGGCAGTGCGTTACGTGCCACGGCAGCCCGGGGGCGGGCGGGGCGATGGCTCCCGACCTGGCCGGCCTCGCCCGGGGAGCCAGCCTCATTGATTTCGTGGCGCTGATGTGGAATAAGACTCCGGGCATGGTAGGCGCACTGAACGCGCGGGATCTGGAGTTCCCGAGGCTGGAGGCAGAGGACTTCGCGAACATCGTCGCCTTCCTGTATTCCGTGAACTATTTCTCGGGCGGCGGACGAGCCGGCCGTGGCCGGACGCTGGTCGAAAGCAAGGGGTGCGTGCAGTGCCACTTCATGGACCAGATCGCATCCGCACCGGGTCTTGATCACCCGTCATCCCTCACGGCGGCACTGTGGAATCACCTCGCCCTGCTGGAGGCGGGGGGTGGCGTGGACGAGGACTGGCCGTCATTCACCGGCTCTGAAATGCGAGACCTCATGGCATTCTTCCAAGCGAGCGCCCCATGAACCGATGCGTCGGCGCGATCGGCATGATTCTGCTGATTCTTCTTACATCGCCGGATACCGTTGAAGCCCAGGACGGATCGGACAGTTGTGTCTCGTGTCACGAAATGCTTACCGGCCCGCTCGGTGAGCCGGTGGGCGCCTTCGCGGAGGACGTGCACGCAGAGGCCGGATTCGGGTGTGCGGCCTGTCACGGTGGAGACCCCACGGTCCAGGGCCCGGGCGCGATGGACGAGGCGAAGGGGTACATCGGCCGGCCTTCTCCCGAGCAGGTGCCGGACGTATGCGGACGCTGCCATTCCAACGCCGAGTTCATGCGGCAGTACAACCCGGCGCTCCGGGTGGATCAGGTCACGGAGTATGTCACGTCCGTGCACGGGCAGAGGCTGCTCAGGGCATCCGACCCCGCGGTGGCGACCTGCGCCAGCTGTCACGGGGCACACGGCATCCGTCCCGCATCCGACCCGCGCTCGACCGTCCATCCCCTCAAGGTCGCGGACACCTGCGAGGGCTGTCATTCGGACCCGGAGCACATGGAACCGTACGGCCTCCCCACGGACCAGGGTGAGGAGTACCGACGGAGCATTCACTGGGAAGCCATGACCGAAGGCGGAGACATTTCGGCCCCCACATGCAATGACTGCCACGGCAACCATGGAGCAGCTCCGCCCGGCATCTCCTGGGTGGGCAACGTCTGCGGACAATGCCACGTCGTGATGGCGGACTACTTTGCTGAAAGCCGCCACTCAGAGACATTCACAGCGATGGGCGTGCCGGGCTGCGCGCTGTGTCACCGGAACCACGAGATCCGGCCACCCTCGGATACCATGCTCGGTATCCAAGAGGGAGCGATCTGCCGGTCTTGCCACAGCCCGGAAGACACGGGCGGGCAGGCGGCTGCATCGATGCGCGGCACGATCGACTCTCTCGGCGGCGGGATTGATTCTGCCCTGGTCTTGCTCGAGCGAGCCGAGAATTCAGGGGTCGAGGTGGGAGCCGCCCTGGCCTCTCTCAACGATGCTCGGAGCGCGTTGATCAAGTCCCGCGCTGCGGTCCACGCCTTCGACTCCGACGTGGTGGCGGAGGCAGCCGCGCCGGGAGAGGAAATCGCCGCCGAGGCCCTCGTTCGGGGCGGAGAGGCGCTGGACGAGCTGCAGTTTCGACGAATCGGGCTCGTGGTCTCGGTGCTGATCATCGGCGCGCTGATCGTGGGCTTGATAATGAAGATCAAGGAAATCGAGCAGCCGGCAGTGACCGGCGGCCGCCAAGCTTGACGAGTCAAGGAGCTCCCGAATGGTGGTTGGTGACCAGAAGGCGATGAATTCGACGCGCAGGAAGTTCGTGAACTGGCTCCTCGGAACCAGTGCCGCGGGGTATCTGGCGGCGGTCGTGTACCCGATCGGTCGCTACCTCATCCCGCCGCCCGCGGGCGAGTCGTCGGCATCTTCCGTAACGCTCCCGTTCCCGCCGGGCGACGTGGCCGTCAACAGTGCCAAGGCTTTCCGGTTCGGCAACAAGCCGGGAATCCTTGTCCGTACGGAGACCGGAGAGCTGAGGGCGTTCTCGGCCATATGCACACACCTCGACTGCACGGTGCAGTACAGGGACGACATCTCCCGAATCTGGTGCGCATGCCACAACGGCCACTTTGACCTGACCGGCCGGAACGTCCAGGGGCCCCCTCCACGGCCTCTCGATGCCTACGATGTCAACGTCCGCGGCGAGGAAATCGTGGTGAGCAAGAGGACGTGATGAGCAACGACCAGAAGTGGTACCAGCGATTCGGGGGCTGGCTGGAAGATCGCACCGGCCTTTCTTCGATCACGGCACTGGCGAAGAAGAAGGACGTGCCGGTTCACCGGCATACTATCTGGTACTACCTGGGCGGCATGAGCCTCTTCCTGTTCCTGTGCCAGCTGGTCAGCGGCATTCTCCTGCTCTTCTACTATCGCCCCAGTGCGAACGAGGCGTTCGAGTCCGTACAATTCATCATGGCCGAGGTGCAGTTCGGCTGGCTGGTTCGCTCGCTGCATGCGTGGGCCGCCAACCTGATGGTGTTCACGGTCTTCATCCATCTGTTCAGCGTGTTTCTGCTCAAAGCGTACCGGGCCCCACGAGACCTTACCTGGATGAGCGGCGTGGTTCTCTTCGTCCTTACGCTCGGTTTCGGGTTCACCGGCTATCTGCTGCCGTGGAACGAGCTGGCGTTCTTCGCGACCAAGGTCGGAACCGAGATCGTTGGCGTAGTGCCCTTCATCGGCGAGTTCGCCAGGAACCTTCGGGGCGGCACGGATGTGACGGGCGCGACGTTGACGCGCTTCTACGCCATCCACGTGGCCATTCTACCCGCCGCCACCATTCTCCTCGTGGGCCTGCACCTGCTTCAGGTGCAGCGACACGGAATGAGCATCCCGCCGGGCGTCGAGAAGGACGGATCGATGAAGGGCAGGATGAAGTTCGTGCCCGGATTCCTGCTGCGGGACATGGTCGGCTGGCTGGTCGCCCTGGCGGCCCTGGCGGCCCTGGCGGCGTTTTTCCCGGCCCACCTGGGCGACAAAGCCGACGCCTTTGCGCCGGCGCCGGTCGGGATCAAGCCTGAATGGTACTTCATGTACATGTTCCACACGCTGAAGCTCCTCCCGTCGCACATCCTGGGACTGGAAGGCGAGATGCTCGGCGTGATGGCTTTCGCCGTGGCGGGTCTGTTTCTCCTGCTCGTTCCGCTGCTCGATCGCCGCA
>JBDHBK010000068.1:0-14204 GCA_039592635.1 Gemmatimonadota bacterium | reverse complement strand
GATCTAACGGCCAGAAAGATCCGCTGGGAGAACGAGTTCCGTGCCGCGGTCGAGGCCGACCCGGCGCTGGCGGCTGAATATGGTGACGTTTGGGACAGGATCGCCGGGATCAACGAGACGATGGCCAAGCTCGCGCCCACCGTCTATCTAAACAATCCGAGCTTCCTCAATGCATCCGCGCACCTGCAGCTGGCGGGTCAGCTGTCGCAGTACGTGCGGATGGCTGCGATGCCGGAAGATCAGCGTCCCCCCAACTGGAACCGGTTGGAGGGAGCCATTCGCGAGCCGGGTGCAATGCACATGGACCAGTCCCTCGGCATGTTGACGGGACGGCTGACGCTGGCCGAGAAGTGGCTGCCGGCCGAAGCGGTACTGGTGCAGGCCGTTCAGCCGGGCGAGACGCCCGAGGCAGCGGCAAGGCGGCTGATCGATTCGTCCCGGATCGGCGACGCCGAGTTCCGCGAGTCTTTGATGTCCGGCAGCGTCGAGGATCTGCAGGCCAGCACGGATCCCCTCATCCAGCTCGCGCTCGCCATGCGGGCGGAGCAACAGGGCGCGCTTGGCGGATGGCAAGCGGCCAACGCTTCGGAAGAAGTGCAGAATGAGCGCTTCGCGTCTGCCCTGTTCGCGGTTTATGGCACGGACCTGCCGCCCGACGCCACCTTCACCCTCCGAATTACCGATGGTGTGGTGCAGCGTTACCAGTTCAACGGCACGTATGCGCCGGCTCAGACCTCGATCTACGGGCTGTATGGCCGGGCCGAGGAATTCGATAGCGAGATGCCGTTTACGCTGGCGCCAGCCTTCGATGCGGCACGAGATGTCGTGGACATGTCCATTCCGATCAACTTCGTGTCGACGAACGACATCACCGGCGGCAACAGCGGCAGCCCGGTCATCGACCAGGAGGCTCGCTGGGTAGGTATCGCCTTCGACGGGAATATCGAGTCACTGCCAAACGAATTCCTGTTCGCCGCAGAGAACGGTCGAACCGTTTCCGTTCACTCCGCTGGAATCACCGAGGCCCTGCGGAGCGTGTACAATGCGCACGAGCTGCTCGACGAGCTTCTGAGCGGCTCCAACTAGTTGGCAAAAACGGGACAACATGACTTGCGCAAGCGAGTCGTGTTGTCCCGAAATCGCAGGAACTGCAGGCAGGACCTGACGCAGGAAGCCCCGGTGGCCGATGGGTCACCGGGGCTTCTGGCCTTCTTCGACAGGCCTGGAGAACCTGACCCGGATCACATCCTCTTGTAGGCCGGTCCACTGCCTCCCTCTCGAGGCGTCCAGCGGGGCCCCAGCACGTCCGTGGCCTTGCAGTCGATGCAATTGGGGGCGTTCACGACCAGGCCATCCTCACCGGTCTCGTAGACCCCTGCCGGACACATGTGCTGGTAGAGCTCCGCCACGGAATCCGGAATCTCCGGCGCGGAGATCAGGTGCGAGGGAATGTCGTCACGCGTCGCGTTACCCGAACGAAACACCGCGTCCACCTTGCTGAGCGTGTACTCACCGTCCGGACTGAAGGCGGCGGCCGGGGTCACGGCCTTGGACTCGGCCGCGTCCTCTTCGACGGGAATTCGCTTGCCAGGCCAGCGCCCACCGGACACGATGGACAGGGCCGAGCGAATGCCACCACGATAGAACCCCGACTTGAACGCGGTACGCATGTTCCGGCTCTTGTACAGGTCGCTCGTGATCACGCTCGACCTCACCAGCTCGTCGTACGGCGAAAGCGCTGCCCGGTCCGACGCACCCGACTTCAGGGCCTGGAAAGCCGCCCGAGCGGCGAAGATCCCCGAGAACATCGCATAGTGGATCCCCTTCAGGCTCGGCACATCCACGAAACCGGCCGAGTCTCCGATGACGAGCACGCCGTCTCCGTGCAGACGCTCAGGTATCGCGTAGAAACCTCCCTCGGGAATCGTTCGGGCGCCCCACTCCAGGCACTCTCCGCCACTGAGCACCCCACGCACGAGCGGATGCCCCTTGAGCCGCTGAAGGAGCTCATGCACATCGAGGGTGCTCTGCCGGTAGTCGAGACCGACGACGAGCCCGAGTGACACGAGATCCGGCCCCATCGGATACATCCAGCTGCCCCCGAACGCGTCGCGCGGGAGTGGCCAGCCCAGCGTATGGATCACGCGATCGAGAGGCCGGTCCACCTGCCAGAGCTCCTTGACCCCGAGCGCGAAGATCTGGGGGTTCGGCGAGCTGACGGCCTCGCTCTGCAGCCACGCCTGGCTGAGAGGGCCGCGAGTCCCCTCGGCAAGGACGGTCACCTCGGCGGCCAGGTCCATGGCCGGCATGAACCCGCTACCCGGGTTTCCGTCCCGGTCCAGACCCGCGGGGGCCGTCCTCGCACCCACCACCCGACCCTGCTGCACGAGAAGCGCATCCGCCGGGAACCCGGTGAATACGTTGACGCCTGATTCTTCGGCTTTCCCCCCGAGCCACTGGACGATTTCGCAGATCGAGGCCACGAAGTTGCCATGGTTCCGCATCGGTGGGGGTGTGGGGAGTCTTCTCTTCCCTGACTCCGACAGCAAATACACGCTGTCCGCGCCTACCGCACCGCGGAACGGGAGATCGTCGACGGCGATCCCCGGAAACAGCTCCAGGAAGGCCGCGGGGTTCACGACCGCGCCGGAAAGACAGTGCTCTCCTAGCGCGGCCGCCTTCTCCAGGACCCCGATCTCGAGTTCTCCCAATTCCCCGCCCTGCTCGGCGTCCTCGCGAGCGAGACGAGAGAGTTCGATCGCACAGGCAAGCCCGGCGGGACCTCCCCCCACGATCAGCACATCCAGCGGAACGGATTCCTCGCCCGGGACCTCGTCGACGAGAAAACGGTCGACCGGCAACCCAGGCTGGTGGGCCGCTGGATGGATGTCCGTGTGGCCTCGGGGCTCTGTCGGGGTCATGTCCTCAGTCATCCTGTTCTTGCGGTCATGGCGGTCGGTCGAGCAAAATGGGCGTTCACTTGTGGGGTGTCCAGACGATCGGCCCTGGCTTGGCCGCGCGCTGGCAGGCCCTCACCCGCGAAATGAGCAACCCGGAGATGACCAGAGTGAAGCAGGTCGCTGTCGACTCAAGGCCCCGAGTTTCCCGCGCTATCGTCCGCTTCGTCAAGATGGAAGCGGCGGGTGGAATCGTGATGATGAGCGCCGCGGCGGTGGCACTGATCCTCGCCAACACCCCGCTCCTGGAGGCGTACGAGGACCTGTGGCACACCTACGCCGGCCTCGTGTTCGGCGAATGGGCGCTGAAGATGTCCCTCCTGCACTGGGTCAACGACGGACTCATGGCACTGTTCTTCTTCTTGGTCGGCCTGGAAATCAAGAGAGAGATACTGTTCGGCGAGCTGGCCTCCGTACAACGCGCGGCGCTTCCCGTGGTCGGCGCGATCGGGGGTGCCGTTCTGCCCGCCCTCCTGTTCTGGTTCTTCAATAGAGGCGGCGAATACGTGCATGGGTGGGGAGTACCGATGGCCACCGACATCGCGTTCGCCGTCGCGATTCTCGCCATGCTCGGGAGTCGTGCTCCCCTGTGGATCAAGACCTTCGTAACCGCTCTCGCCATCGCGGACGACCTCCTCGCCGTGCTGGTCATCGCCGTTTTCTATTCCGGGAACATAGACCTGACGGCCCTGGGGTGGGCCGGCGGCGCACTGGCCATCATGTTCGTCTTGAACCGGTCAGGGGTACAGCGCCCCCTCGTCTACGTCGTCCCCATCCTCGTCGTCTGGTACTTCGTGTACCAATCGGGAGTTCACGCGACGATCGCCGGGGTGGCAGCCGCCGCCATGATCCCGGCGGGCCGCAAGCGAGGCTCGGAGACGGAGACCAGCGATCTCAGCCAGTCCCTCGAAATGGCGACCACTTCACTCCAGGTGGCGGAGAGCGGGTCCGAGGAATGGGAAATCAAGGATCTACGCGAGGAAGCTCTGGCCGAGATCGCGGACGAAGCCCAGGAGTCGGCCGCGACCCTCTACCGGATGGAGCACGCGATCCATCCGTGGGTGGCCTTCCTCGTTCTACCGATCTTCGCGTTCGCGAACTCCGGAATTGCGATCCCGTTTTCCTCCATGGCCAGCGTCGTCAGTCACCCCCTTTCCCTGGGGATCATCGTGGGACTGTTCGTCGGGAAGCAGGTCGGGATTACGGGCGCAACCTGGCTGGCGGTGAGGTTCGGACTTGGGACCCTTCCCGAGGGAGCGCTCTGGCGAACCCTGTGGGGTGGCAGCCTGCTGGCCGGAATCGGGTTCACCATGTCCATCTTCATCGCGTCCCTGGCGTTTACGGACTACGAGACGCTGGGCCTCGCCAAGCTCGGCATCGTGTTCGGATCGCTCCTGGCTGCCGTGGCCGGAATCGTGGTCCTTCGCACCAGCGCTCCGTCGGCCCCGGACACGGGCGTGGACGTAGCTTGATCGCCCGCCGATGAGAGCCGTTGCCAGCTTCCTGGTATGGGTAGGGTGGCAGATTCTGGTCATACTGTGGACGCCGGTGGTCGGGATCGCACTCCTCTTGACGGGCTGGTGGGACCGCCCCCGGTGGATCGCCGGCCGGGTGTTCCGGTTCGGCGCTCGCATCCTCGTGGCCTTGAATCCCTTCTGGTCTGTTCGGACGGTGGGACACGTGCCCGAGCGGGACTCCCACCCATTCGTCGCGGTGGCCAACCACGAATCCCTCGCGGACATCATCCTCATCGGCTCGCTGCCCTGGGATATGAAGTGGCTCTCCAAAGCCTCGATCTTCCGTGTGCCGTTCCTCGGGCAGATGATGCGGATGGCCGGCGATGTGAGTGTCGAGAGAGGGAGTGCGCGCAGTCGAGGGGCCTCGTACGGGGCATTGCTGCGGTGGATCGGACGGGGAGCCTCGATCATGATTTTCCCGGAAGGCACCCGCTCGCGCACCACCGAAATGCTGCCGTTTCGAAACGGCGCCTTCCGGCTCGCGATCGAGACCGGCGCGCCCATTCTTCCGCTGGCCGTTCACGGCACACGAACGGCCATACGCAAGGGATCCATGAAGTTCGGGAATGCTGACGTCGTTGTACGCGTGCTCGATCCAGTTCCCACCACTGGCCTGGGCCCGGACGATCTGGACGAGCTTCGGGCGGGGGTCAGGAAGAGTATCGAAGACGCTCGAGCCGCCCTGCAGAAGGACTATGGAACGACCTCCGAAGCGGGCGCCAATCCCGCCTAGGGGGAGTGCAGTCGCAGGACCTCGAGTACTTCTGAGATCGGGAGGGCGTCGGCCCGGCGGCCGCGAAAGCCGACTGTCGTCGTGGCCTTGAACAGCGAATTCAAGACCGCTTCTTCCACGGCCTCCGCCGTAGCCACGAACAACCGGGTCAGGAGCCCACCGTCGGGCGACTCCAGGGGACCCCTGTGGGTCGAGAAGGCGATGGCATAGTCGCCCGAACCGTGCGCCATGTACGATCCCGTTCTTGCGATGCCCGTGAAAGCACGCTCGGCCACCCTCTCGAGTTCGCGATGGGCGAGTGGCGCGTCGGTCGCGATCACGATCATCACCGACCCACCCTCCCTGTCATCCCGTCGTACCTCCTCCGGTTGGTCCGCACGCACGAAGCGACCCACCGGGACACCCGCTACCGTAAGGAGCCCCCCGTAGTTCGTCTGGACCAGGGCTCCCACCGTGTAGCCACCGACCGATTCCGGAAGCCGCCTCGAGGCGGTCCCGATGCCACCCTTCCAGCCGAGGGCCCGGGTCCCGGTTCCCGCCCCCACGGACCCCTCCTCCACAGGTCCGGTCGAGGCGACCCGAAGAGCTTCGCGCACGTGCTCCGGCTGGATGGGTCGGGCCCGGATGTCGCTGAGATAGCCGTCATTCGTCTCCCCCACGACCGGGTTGATCGAACGGACATCTACATTCTCCGGAAGCGCCAGCAGGGTGTCCACGAGGGCATCAGCGGCCCGGAATACACTGAGCGTGCCGGTGAGGAGGATCGGAGTCTCGATCTGTCCGAGTTCATTGACCTGGCTGAGTCCGACGAGCTTGCCAAAGCCATTTCGGACGACAATCGCCCCTGCAACCTTGTTCGTGAAGATATTGCCACCATGAGGGAGTACTGCAGTGACACCAGTCCGGATCGAATCCCCGACGCTCAGCGTCCGGTGACCGACCCGCACTCCTTCGACGTCCGTGATCGCATTGAGAGGCCCCGGCTCGAGCACTCCGATGTCGATGCCGACATCACGAGCCCGAAACCTCGGTCGGCGACCCCGGTCCACAGCGTGGAAAACAACAGCCCGACCGTGACCCCGCGAGCGACTCGAGGGGAAAGGGTCATGGACGTTCGCAGCCAGACCGGGTGAACTCGCGCTCGACGTCCTGGACGCCGGCGTAGAGACGCTCGTCGCGCGTGGCCAGTTCATCCGGAAGGCGACCCCGGAATCTGGCCCTGCCCTGGACGTTGTAGGCAATCCAATTGTCTTCGACCTCCACGTACGCGGCCTGCAGGTCCGAGCACGTGGCCTGCCCCCCATCCACCGCGACCGCCCGACCGTAGTACCGGCTGATGACCTCGAGAAGGTCATCGCCCAGTCGTTCGACATCGTCGACCGAAACCGGAGAGGCCGCAGAGTCTACGGCGGCGAGCGCTTCGTCTGCCTCCCCAGCGTCGGACTCCCCTGCCTGAGCCGCCCCCGCCTCAGCCGGCGGGTCGTCGGCCGGAACCTCGGCCTGGCCAGCAGCAGCCTCTGCGCCCGCAACTGGGACTGCCTCCGATGAGGCTCCGCCCTCTGTCTCGCCTCCGGAGGGGAGAAGGAACACGAGCGCGCTGACCACGATCACCAGGGCCAGCAGGACCCCTCCGACGACCATCGTGGTGCGATTGGAACGCGCCGGCTTCGATTCTGCCTCGCCTTCGGAAGACACTTCCAACTCGAACTCGTCCGCCGCTTCAGCAGCCTCCTCCGCCTCGGCTTCCTGGACCTCGTCGAAATCGGCTGGCAGGTCCACAACAGGCTGGACATCGACGACCGGGCCGGCTTCGATGTCCATGTCGTCCCACCCGGGCTCGATCTCCTCCATGTCGATCGTCGCCTCGACCTGCGCCGCGACGTCGGCGCTCTCGACCTCCGTGACGAAAGACCCGAGGTCCACGTCCTCGACGAGAGGTAGCGAGAGGTCCGAGGCGCTGTCCCCCGAATCCCACCCCGGCTCGGCCAGGTCGGCATCGACCTCCACCTCGAGGTCAGGGTCGATCGACTCATTCAGAACAGGAAGACTCAGTTCCGACTCAACGGCCTCGAGATCCGCCAGAGCTTCTTCCGTGCCGACCGCAGGCGCCTCGTCCTCGACGTCGGCAGCATCGTCCGCGAGTTCAAGGAGCTCGAAGTCCACACCAACCTCGAGTGCCGCATCGGCCGGCAGCACCTGCTCGTCCTCCAGCCCGCCAGTCGGTCCCCCATCGGCGAGCTCGACTTCGCCAGGCAGGCTCGGGTCGAGACCAGGCGTCATGCTGAAACCGAGTTCGTCGTCTTCGAGCCCGGTACCCGTATCAGGCGGAGCGCCGACCTCCTCGGAGGCTTCCGGCTCGGTCACCGACTCCACTTCGAGAGGCTGTCCCACCTCGGGTACGGGCTCTGGCTCGGGAGGAGGCTCCGGTCGCGACGGCGGGTCGAGGTCGATCGAGTCCACGGTCTCCACGTTGACCCAGTCCATGTGTGACCGGCGTACCCCGCGGGCAAGCAGAGACTCGTTGCTCACCATTTCGAAGAACGGAAGCGACACGTCGCCCGCCAGACCCGCACGGGTGCGTCGGAAACAACCACCGGCTGGCTCCGCATGGTCCGTGACGAAGAGGAGGGCGACCTGCCATGGCTCCGGGAAGTGTCGTTCGTGCGTCTTCAGGTCCGCGGGCGTCAGCTCGACGGGTCCCTCTCGATGCCGGTGATACCAGCCCGCCAGGACTCCCCGGCGGCGGTCGACCTCCAGTTGCATGGCGACGAGCGCCTCGCCCTGTATCTGATCCGGTCCCTCCTCGACCATCGGAAACCGTGAGGGTACGGCAGCGCTGACAATGACATAGCGGCGGCCGGTATCCGGATCTTCACACAGATCCCCAACCAGGAAGCCATGCGGGGACTCGGTCGGAGCGGCGTTCCAGATGTGCTGGTGCAGAGCCTTCAGCACCCGCTGATCAACGAAGACATCATAGGATCCGACGCCGGCTTCTTTCGGCGGAGCGGGAACAGGCTTCCAGTGGACGCTGCGCAGAAGGGGACGCGGTTTCCAGACATGATACGCGTCCGTTTCCAGCTGTTCGTCACCCGGCACCCTCCACTCGGGAGTCTCAGGTGAATCGTCTGGTTGATCGTCGTTCATTCCCACTCCGTCCTGCGCTCACTCGATCGTTGGACTCGGGTCAATCGGTCCACAACGCCCCTCACTGCCACCACCAATCGAAACCCTGTCGACGGAACCGGCAAGATGCACTGGTGAAACAACGAACCGCTCTCCGGTGTTGACAGGGCATAGGACCTGCCGCGAGTGTCGCACCTTGGGCTGGTTGCTGAGCGGTCCAGAACCTCGACAGAACGGGAGCCGCCATGCGACGATTTCTAGTCGCCGCTGCCTTGACCATCGTCCTGCAGGCCTTCGTAACACCAACCGAGAGTCTCGCCCAGGGCAGATTCGATCCGAGGCGGCAGGCCCGGTTCATGATCGACGCCAACCTCGCGTACACTCTTATTTCGGGCGACGTCGGAGACAGCATCGGAGGTGGTCCCGGAATAGAAGTTGCCGCGCTCTACCAGCTCGCGGGCGTCCCGGTGAGACTGGGCGGCGGCGCGGGATATTCGCGACACGGCATCCAGGACGCCGATGGATCGGCAAACCGGTACGAGGTGTTCGCTGCTGCCGACCTCCTGCTCTTCAGCGAAGAGACCGAAATGATTCCCTATCTTCAGGGGCGAGTCGGGTGGATGCAGCTCGCCAGCAGCGTCGACGAGGTGTCCACCACGGTCAGCGGCATCGAATTCGCGGCCCTGGTGGGAGTGGACATGCCGGTCGCGGAGAACATTTCTATCGACGTGTCCGGCCAGTTCGGCTGGTTCTCCGGAGGCGATCTCGTGATCGACGGCACATCCGTCGCCGGCACGTCGCGATCGGGTTCGCTGTTTTCTATCCGCGCAGGCGCGTTCTTCTTCTTCTGACGGAATCGCCGCGCCTCAGGTAAGTTCGGTGCGGGCCCGACCGCCGACCAGTCGCTGGGCCGTCCGGGCTTCCAGCAGCGATTCCGTGAACTCGATTCTCTGCTCGAGCTGCTGGATCTTGAGATTCTGCGTTTCGAGCAGTGTCTTGACGTGCTCGTGATGGAGCTTGTCATCGACGACCTGCTGCTTCGCCAGTGCGTTTGCTTCCATCACGTTCCCCAGTCGCTTCGTCAGGGGCCGGAAGATCAGTACTCCTGCGAACGACAGGATGAACGTGATCGGGATCAGGGCAAAGAAGAACTCTTCCATCGCATGCTCCTAGCGGTTCAGTGGCTCATTCGTAGCGCAGCGATTCCACGGGATCCAGCCCGGCCGCCTTGCGGGCCGGAAGGAATCCGGAAAGCAGTCCGATCAACATCAGGATCGAGCCACACGCCAGCGTGATGGTCCACGACAGTTTGGGGTTCGCTATGTAGTTCATCGCCGGATTCGTAGCCGGTATGGAATCCACCAGCAGGACCGCCAGCACTGAGAACGTCATCCCGGCGAGCCCCCCCAGCAGCGAAATCGCCAGCGCCTCGAACATGAACTGGGCCATGATGTGGGCCTTGCGGGCGCCGACTGCCAGCTTGATCCCGATCTCACGCGTACGCTCCTTCACGACCACGTACATGATGTTGGCCACCCCGACTCCCGCGACGATCAGCGTGAACACCCCCACCAGCCCCAGGAACAACTGGATCCCAAACCCGATCGCGCGGGTCTGCTCTTCGCTCTCGATGAAGTCCCACATCGGAAGCGCCCGTTCGTCCGTGGGATCGAACTTGTGCTTGGCGCCAACCACCTCGTTGATCTCACGCTTCGTCATCTCGGCGCGCTCGACGCTCCGCGGCCTCAGAAGCAGGTGGTTCACGTACCGGTCCCCGTAGATCGCGCGGTAGGTCGAGGCCGGTATGATGGCCCGGTCCTCATCGGGACCGTTGTTCATGCTGTCCTGGAATTTCGATTGCATCACCCCGACTACGGTGAACGGAATGCCGTCCAGGTCGAGCGTCTCACCCACCGGATCCACGCGGCCGAACAGCCGGTGGGCAATCGAATCCCCGAGGAACAGGACACGCCGTCGTTCCGCTACGTCCGCGTGATTGATGAAACGTCCACCCTTCTTAGGATACATCCGTCGCATATCGGAGAACGGAGGATGGACACCTTCCATGTAGGTGGTCGTTCTCACGTCACCGTATTCGAGCGTAACGCCCCAGCGACCGTACGAAGGGCTGGCTTCCTCGATCTGGTCCACGAAGCGGACGATCAGGTGCATGTCTTCTTCGGTAAGCCGAACCCGTCGACCGCGCGGAAGCCCCTCGAACGGTTTCGTTGTCTGCCCTCCATAAACCATGAAGATCCGCTCACCGGCGTTCAGCAGACCGCTGTTGATCGTGCGGCGCAGGCCCTCCCCGAACGCGAGCAGCAAGACCACCGCGATCGTCCCCCAGGTGATGGCGAACATCGTGAGCAGCGCCCGGGTCTTGTGGGCCTTCAAATCGCCGAGGAACTCGGTCAGCAGGATTCGCCACATGGTACTCGGCCTAGCCCCTCAGACACTCGACCGGGTCCAGCCCGGCCGCCTTGCGCGCGGGAAAGAAGCCCGCGGCCAGGCCGACGAGGCCGAGCAACACCATCGTAACGACGGCGACGGCCGGCGATATCTGGGGCGCCCCGATGAACTCCTCCATGTCGCCGAACGTGACGAGCTTCACCAGGCCCAGAGAGAGGACGAATCCCAGGCCGCCACCGATCAGCACTATCGTGGTCGCCTCGAGGAAGAACTGCCTGAGAATGTCCTGCCGGCGGGCTCCGACGGAACGCTTGATTCCGATCTCGCGCGTCCGCTCGCGGACCACGACGTACATGATGTTGGCTACGCCGATCCCCCCTACCGTCAGGGTAAACGAACCCACGATAGCGAAGAAAAGGTGAAAGCCGGTAAACAGGTACTCGAACATCTTCTCGAACTCGGTGGTATCCCACACGCCGAGGGCATCGTTGTCGGCCGGATCGAACCGGTAGCGCCGCCCGAGCACCTCGTACACCCGCCGCTCCGCCCGTCTGGAAGCATCCGCGCTCGCCGTCTGGTAGACGATGTTGTTCAGGTACGTCTGGCCGAACATCGCCTGGTGCGTGGATCCGGGAATGAACACGCGGTCACGATCACGTGAACTGTAGGAGGAACTCTGTTGCTTGGGCTTCATCACGCCGACGATCGTGAACGGGGTCTCGCCGATCATGATCTGACGGCCCACCACATCCACGCCCTCCCCTTCCCCTTCGAACAGGAAGTCCCGCGCCCGGTTCCCCAGGACCGCCACCCGTCGTCGGCCGTCGATGTCCGCACGATTGATGAAGCGCCCGCCCATGTCGGGAATGACGTTCCGCATGAACGTGTAGTCGGGCCATACCCCGGCCACGTTGGGTCGAAGAACCTGCCTTCCGTTGCGCACCGGCGAGTTCCAGCGGCTGTACTCCGGGCTGATTCTCTCGATCTCCGGGATCTGCTGCTTGAGAGTCCAGGCGTCGGCCTCGCGAAGGGGTATGGAGCGACCTTCGGGGAAGCCCTGATAGGAAAGCGTGGTAGTACCGCCGAACAGCATGACGACCCGATCACCGAGCCCGTGGAACCGTTTCTTGGTCTGCCGCTCGAGACCGACTCCGAACGCCAGGAGAACGACCACCGCCACGGTGCCCCACGTGATGCCCAGCAGCGTGAGGGTGGTGCGCAGCTTCTGGTTCCTGACGTCCGCGAGGAACTGACCGAGAGCCGCCGCGATTCGATTCACAATGCCTCCCTGCTCACCCCTCCACCCCTCCAGGACTCACTCGATTTCTCTCGGAGGCGGCTCGACGACAAGCTCGCCTTCCTCAAGGCCGGCTACGACTTCGATGGTCAACGCATCAGAAAGGCCTGTCTCGATGACGCGCTCTTCGGTCTCCCCGCCTGGCAGCAGGACGGTGACCTCTGCCCGATCGTCCTCAAAGCGAATCAGGCGCTCGGGAATGATCAGAACATCGTCCCGCCGATCGATAATGACGTCGACGTTTGCCGAGTAACCTGCTCGCAGCACGGCCTCACCCACGTCGGTCAGAGTCACCTCGATGGGAAAAACAGTGGCGTTGTCCTCGGTCCGGGCCTTGAGTGAAATCGAATAGACCTCGCCGGCCACTCTGGCGTCCGGAAGCGCACCCACCTTGATATCCGCGGGCATACCCTCGCGCAGCTTGCCGACATCGATCTCATCCACAGTCCCGCGGAAGATCAGGTTGCTCATCGCAGCCATCGTGATCAGCACCGTTCCTTCCTGGAAAGCGCTCAGGGGCACGACCGGATCACCCGTCTCCACCCTCGTCTCGAGCACGAAACCGTCGATGGGAGACCGAACGACTCCCTCGATGTTCCGGTTCGCGATCCGCACCCGTCCGGTTTCCAGAAGGGCGACCCGCTCGGACGCCATCTGCACCTGGACGCGCGCTCGCTCGTACTCCCGCTCGGCCAGCTCCAGCTCTTCCTGGGTGATGAAGTCGCGGCCCCTCAGTTCCTGCTTCCGCGCGAGATCGCGCTCCATGTTCTCGAGCTCGATTTCGCGCAACTCTACCTGGCGTTTCGAATCGGCCAGTTCAATCGGGGTGGGATTCGGCTTGACCTCGAGCAACGGCTCGCCGGCCGCTACGAAGTCTCCGTCCTCAACGAACAGCTCGCGCACCACACCGGAGAGTTGAGACTTGACGCTGATCTCGACGTCGGGCTCGATATTGCCGATCGCCAGAGCCTTCTGTATGACCGAGCCGCGAGTGACCTCCACCGTAGTGGGACCTTCATCGCCGTTGCCCCCTCGCAACGACACGGCCGCGATGGTTCCGGCGACAACCACCACGCCTGCCAGACCGACCCCTACCTTCGTTCGCGTCTTCATGGATCTCCTCAAGCTGCCCTGCGGCCGTTCAACCCGGCCGTCACTTGCCGGCCGGAGCAGCCGGCCATGTCTCGTCTTACGCGCGAAGAGGGGCCGGAAGTTTCACCCCGGCGGCGTGGGGCCTTACACGCCCGGACGGCGTCCCACAAGAGAATGTGCGGCCGCCGACAGCACGTACAGCGAGGCCACCAGCAGAATGATGAACGGCCCCGTCGGTATGTCCAGCCCCACGCTGGCGGAGAGCCCGTACGAAATGAACAGGCCTGCCGTGATGCACACCGCGCCGATAGCCGTGGACATCAACATCATCCGATTCAATCCCCCGGTCCAATGGCGGGCGATGGCCGGTGGAATCGTGAGCAGCGCGATCACCAGGATCACACCCACGACTCGAATCAGGACCACGACGGTGACGGCCGTCAGCCCCAGGAGCAGGAGGAACAACGCTGCTACGGGCACACCGGATACCCAGCTGAACTCCTCGTCAAAGGCAACGGCCTGAAGCGGGTGGTAGAGGCGGACGACGACCACGATGAGAAAGACGTCGAGAACGGCCGTGAACCACAGATAGGCAGGCGGCACGAATAGGATGTTGCCAAACAGATAGCTGA
This sequence comes from Gemmatimonadota bacterium, assembly GCA_039592635.1. Lineage (GTDB taxonomy): Bacteria > Gemmatimonadota > Gemmatimonadetes > Palauibacterales > Palauibacteraceae > Benthicola. The sequence continues at coordinate 441 of JBDHBK010000068.1, read as the reverse complement.
GAAGGTCAGGTGTCGCCCCTGGCGCCAGGGAGGCAAATATGATCCCAAGCGCCATTCCGACGGCCCACACCATGGCGATCAGCGTATCGAGTCCCTGCCGCAGGCGGAGTTCCACGACGCCGATTCCCATGGCCGACAGGAGGCCGAAGGCCAGCGCCCCCGCCATCGGGGGAAATCCGACAAGGTACCCCAGGCCGATCCCCCCGAATGCCGCATGCGCGAGCCCGCCCGAGATGGACGCGATTCGTCGCGCCACGACGAAAGTGCCGACGATTCCGCTGGCAACGGCCGCGAGCAGTCCCGCGGCCACTGCCCGTTGAAAGAACTCGTACTCGAGGGCGCCCATCATGAGCCACCTGCCGCATCGTGGGCTGGCAGCACGCGGTGGGGGTGCCCATGCGCTACCAGATCGACCGGACAACCGTACGCGACCTCCACCAT
>JBDHBK010000067.1:0-7975 GCA_039592635.1 Gemmatimonadota bacterium | reverse complement strand
GTTCGACGCCCGGGACATGGAGAAGGCGATCGCCCTGCTCGACGAGGCCATCGCTCTGGATTCCTCCTTTGCCATGGCGTGGCGCAAGCTGGCGGTAGCGGACTTCGACCGTCGGGAAGTGGCTGCGACTCGGGCGTTCGAACTCCGCGATCGACTCACGGAGCGCGAGCGATATCACACGGTCGGTATCTACCACACGTACGTGACAGAAGATGTGGACGAGGCCGTGACGACGTTTCGCGCCCTCCTCGACGCTTATCCCGACGATGCGGTGGCGCTCAACAACCTCGGTGTCAACTATTTGAATCAGGGGCAGTTGGAACTGGCCGCGGAGATGTATGGGCGTGCTATCGAGGCCGAGCCTTCTTCCGCCCACTACTACGACAATCTGATACCGCTTCTTTACAACCTCGGCGAAGTCGATTCGTCGCGGGTAGTGCTCGACCGGTTTTCCGCACGGTTCCCTGACCATCCGAATGTCGTGCGCCTCCGCTCGCAGTTCGCCTACGCCGACGGGGATGTTGAAGCCGCGGAGGCGGCGCTCCAGCCGATGCTGGCGAGCGAGGTGATGAGCCTGCGCAGACAGGCGAATCGGCAGATCGCGAATTTTAGGATCCGGGCCGGCAGGCTTCGCGAGGGTGAGCAGATCTGGCGCGAAGGGCAGGAGGATCTGTCGCCCCTCGACGAGGCCATGTTCCGCGGCCGTCTCGAGATGCAGGTCGTTTTCGACACGGCTGCCGCGACAGCGCGGATTCTCGAGGCGCTCGCCACAGCACCCGATTCGGTGGTCGACGACAGGGCGGGCGGTCTGTCTTACTTCTTCTACGCGATTGGCGACGTGGAGCGTGGCGACGAGTTCTACGAGCGGAACCTGGTCGTCGACTCGGTTCAGATGGCCAACATGCCGGAGCGCTTCCGGCCCCTTCAAGAACTGGGTCATGAAGCCGACCGCGCATTCGCGAGAGGCGACTACGAGACGGTGCTTCGCAACGAGAAGGAAATGGAGCAGATCTGGCTGCGGCTGAGCACGGGCCAGGATCCGGCCAACTGGGCGCTCGGCGCCGTGCCGGCGTTCGAAGCCCTCGGACAGACGGACTCCGTGGCTGTCCGCTACGAGACATGGCTCGGGCGCCGTGATCTCGGCGGGTTCTGGGGCGACTCCAGGAACCTCCCGCGTGCCTACGAGCGCCTGGCCCAGCTGTATGACGAGAAGGGCGACCTGGAGCAGGCGGCGGGCTATTACGCTCTGTTCGTCGAGTTGTGGGCCGATGCCGATCCCGAGCTTCAGCCACGGGTACAGGCCGCCCGGGCTCGCATGGAGGAAATTGTGAGGGAGCGCGGATGAAGCACGGGAAGTCCATCCTGCAGGTTCTCGGAATCTACGGAGCCGCGTCCTGGGTCGTGCTCCAGGTCGTGGATGTCCTGAAGCAGAACATGGGGTTGCCCGATTGGGTCTTTCCGTTCTCGCTCGTGCTGCTCCTGATCGGACTGCCGATCATCCTCACGACCCTTCTCGTTCAGAGGAAGCTGTCGGGAGCTGGAGGAGACGCGCTCGCAACGGAAGCCCCTGTCACGGAATCGGTGGCTGAAGCCGTGAGCGCGGGGCGCGTGTTCAACTGGCGCAACGCGATCCTCGGTGGGGTACTCGCGTTCTCGCTGCTGTTCGGATTTGCTGGCCTCGCGGTCCTGTTGAAGGAGAAGGTTCTCTCGCCCGAGGAGGCCCTGGCCGAGAACGCGGCGCCTGCAATCGCCGTGCTCCCTTTCTCCGTGCGCGGCGAGGGATTGGACGTGTGGCGCGAAGGCATGGTCGACCTGCTGTCCACGAACCTGGATGGTGCCGCAGGCATGCGATCCATAGCCGGCCGCACCGTCATCGCCCGTTGGAATGAGGAGGGCGCGGACGAGGGTGGTGGGGACCTGGAGACATCTCTCGCGGTGGCCCGAGCCACGGGCGCCAGCTACGCGCTCCTCGGGACGGCGATCTCCAGCGGGTCGGGGATGCGACTCACGGCCGATATCTATGATGCCAAGACAGGCAACACGCTCGGAAGCGTGCGGGTGGAAGGTCCGGCGGACAGTGTGTTTGCGCTGGTCGACGAACTGTCGGTTGCCGCCGTACGGGAAATGGCTACCGGCGAGGCTGCCGGGGCGGAGAGCCTCGAACTGTCGGGGGTGAGCACGCGCTCGATTGACGCTCTGAAGGCCTACCTGGAGGGGATGTCGTACTTTCGGCGGTCCAACTTCGCCGCGGCCGCGGAGTCGTTCAAGGCTGCCGTCGCCGAGGACTCGACGTTCGCCCTCGCCTACCTGAGGCTCGGTGACACCTACGGCTGGATGGAGGGAGCCTGGAGCGGTGCGCAGGCCGAGGCACACGAGAAGGCGGTCTCCTTCAGGGACCAGCTTCCGTACCGCGAGCAGATCCTCATGGATGCGGAGCTGTCCGTAACCGACCGAAATCTCGACGGGCTGGAAGGACTGCAGCGGTTCGTTCGCGACCACCCCGATGACGCCGACGGCTGGTTCATGCTGGGAGAGCTCTATCTTCACCGAGGCGGAAGTCTGCCGATCCGCCGAGGAGAAATCGAGAACGCGTTCCAGAGAGCCGTCACGCTGGACCCGACCTTCGGACCCTATCACGGCCACCTGATCGATCTCGCGCTGTGGACCACGCCGGACAGCGCGTACGTCGAAGGCCTGATCGACGAGTACCGGGAGGCGACCGGGGGAGCGACCGATCGAGGTTTCGTGGCTCAGCTCGCATTCGGGGATGCGGAGACCCGAGGCCGCGCGGTTGCCAGTCTGGACAGCGTTCCCATGGATGACATCGTCGACCTGCTGTTCGCGCTGCGTCACCCGCGCTATTGGGAGCCGTTCGAGGCTGCCATGCAGGCGTACTACGCGAGGGCGGAGGCCGCGGATGTTTCCGGGGTGAGTCCCGAGCGGATCCGACGTGCCTCGAGATTCTACTCGGTGACGGGCGCCGAGCAGGCGGGACAGGCCCGGAAAGCCGTGGAATACCTGGACGATTCCGCCATGGGGCCGGGGGGCGAGTGCATGGCGTGGAGGATGTCCCAGGTCGGTCTGGTCCTGCCGGAGGGAGAACTGGACAACAGGCTCTCGGTTGGCGGCCTCAGCGGCGACCTGGCCGATCTTGGCATCTGGCAACTGTCCTGCCGGGCGCAGTACGCGATCGCGCGGAGCCGTTCTGGGGATCTCGAACGGCTGATCGTGGCCATCCGAGCCATTCGCTCGGAAGCCGAGGCGGATGAAGACACCACGTATGTCGCGTACATTGACGCGCAGTCGGACGTCATTGAGGGTTTCCGCCTGTGGAAGTCGGGTGACCCTGCGGCGGCTCTTCCGCTCATCGAACGCAACCAACGCGATGTCGGCAGCGTCCTGCCTCGGTGGTGGATCGCGTCGATCAACCTCGAACTGGGCCGGACCGAGGAAGCCCTTCCATGGCTCGAATCGTTCTGGGGCTCCGATTACGTCACCATGGCCTACTACGAGCTCGGGAAGGCGTATGAGGAATTGGGCCGACTTGAAGACGCCGTGGCCGCATACGCGGAGTTCGTCGAGGCATGGACGGACGCCGATCCGGAGCTTCAACCCGTGGTCGCCGACGCGCGGACGCGCCTCGAAGAAATCGTGAGAGAACGCGGATGAAGAACCTGCTGCGGGAGACGCACCGGCGGTCCGTCTGGCAGGTCCTCGCCGTATACGTCGGCGTGTCCTGGGCCGTCCTCCAGGTGGTGGACGTCCTGACGCAGAACATGGGACTCCCGACCTGGGTGTTTCCCTTCGCGCTCGTGCTGCTGCTGATCGGACTGCCCATGATGTTGGCCACCGCCATCATCCAGGGGCGGGCGAGCGCAGCGGGTTCGATTCAAACGTCCGATGCTGCCGCGGATCCAGTCTCTGCGGAGGTCGCGCCAAGACCAGAGGACGCAGACACGGAATCCCTTCTCGATCAGCGGAGGCTGTTCACCTGGAAGAACGCCCTCATGGGAGGGGCAGCGGCCGCCACCCTCTTCCTCACCGTGATGGGCGGATACGCCTTTGCCCGCCGCGCGGGGCTTGGGGCGGCGGGGACTCTCGTAGCCAAGGGCCTGATCGAAGACGGCGAGCGGATCATACTCGCCGAGTTCGCGGGCGACGGGAACATGGCCGAAGCGGCCACGATGGCCTTTCGCGTCGACCTGTCGCAGTCACCGACGATCACCGTTGCAGATCAGGCCTTCATCGGCACGGTTCTGGAACGCATGGAACTGCCAGCCGACACGCGTCTCGACGAGGACGTGGCGCTCGAGGCGGCGGTCCGGGAGGGCATCAAGGCGGTCGTAACGGGTGATGTGGCAAACGTCGCCGGGGGCTACGTGCTGACTGCTCGACTCGTAGCGGCAGAATCCCGGCAGGACTTGATCAACCTCCGAGAGTCGGCATCTGATTCCACGAAGGTGCTGGAGACCATCGATCGACTCTCTCGCCGCATGCGGGAACGCATGGGGGAGTCTCTGGGCTCGATTCGGGCCAGCGCGCCACTGGAGCGTGCGACGACGACTTCTCTTGAGGCTCTTCGCAAGTATTCGCAGTCGTTGACGGCCATCGACACCGGAGACCAGGACCTTGGCCAGTCTCTTCTTCGCGAGGCCATCGACATCGATTCCACGTTCGCCATGGCCTGGCGCAAGCTGTCGGTGCTGCACGTCTCGATGGGTGACGATGCCGCGGGCCGGGCTGCGGCGACACGCGCATATGAGCTCCGGGACATGCTTACCGATCGGGAGCGGTACATCACGATCGGGACGTACAACTCGCAGGTAACGAACGACGTCGACGCGGGGATTACGGCGTACCGAAGTCTCCTCGATCAGTATCCGAACGACTCCTGGGCGCTGAACAACCTCGCGCTGCTGTATTACGAGCAGGGCAACATGGATGGGGCCATGGATCTCCTGGAGAGGGCGATCCAGCTGGATCCGTATTCCCCCAATGCCTACATCAACCTGGCGGGGGGGCTGCACTGGCTCGGGGCGCGTGATTCGGCGCACGCCGTCATCAACCTGCTCGAGGAGAACTTCCCCGGTCAGCCCTGGGTCCACCGGGTTCGGTCCAACATGTTGGCGGCCGAATGGGACTATGAGGCTGCCCAGGTTGAGGTGGACCAGTTGATGCGCAGTGGGAGCACCTCGGGTCGCCGCTGGGCCCTGGAAAACCAATCGGCGATTGACCTCGCGGAAGGAAAGGTGACCCTCGCCCAGCGCCGGTGGCAGGACTCTCGCGCGACAGAGGATCCGATCGCGCTGGCGAGCTGGCAGGCGTGGACGGACCTCCAGGTTCGGCAACAGAGGGTCAGCGCGGCACGCGTTCTGGATGACGCCCTCGCCAGTGCCGGCGCGATCGACACTGTAGATGGGAGTCTGGAGAGGGCCTTGTTTTTCGCAATCGCCGGCCGCCCGGAGGACGCCAGATTCTGGCTCGCGGCGGAGAGGAGGGCCAGCAATCGTTATTCCTCCCAGCCGGCGCCCCTTCGGGCAGGAGAGGACGCCCATTTCGAGGGCCTGGTCGCGTTCGGCGAGGGCCGGTATGCCGAGGCCGTGGCTGCTCTGCAGCAGGCCGAGATCGATTTCGACTCCTTCTACCCCGACTACGGCACGCGGCTGTTCAGCTGGGACCTGGCCAGGGCCTTCGACCGCGCCGGAATGGCCGATTCTGCGATTGCCAGATATGAAATGTCGCTGGGCTTTGGAGACGCTCTCGAGACACGGCGCCAGGCCGGCGAATACCCGATCACCTTGATCCGCCTCGCCGAACGGTATGACGAACGGGGCGACCTCGAACAGGCAGCTGGCTACTACGGCCGTTTCATCGAGCTGTGGGCCGACGCCGATCCGGACCTGCAGCCGCGTGTAGAGGCGGCCCGGTTGAGGCTTGAACAGATCGTGAGCGAGCGCGGCTAGGTCCCTGTGCGTCCGCTCGCCCGACCCGCGCGAGATCGGACAGACCGCAGTACATTCCGGCATGGTGAGGCTCAACACCCTCTGTGGCCGCTTCCGCAGTTCTGGGAAGCTATCTTCCCACACTCGGGCCCTTCTCCTGGTAGGGGCGTGCGTGGTCCTGTCTCCCCGCGCGACCTCCGCGCAGGATGCCGCTTCCGACATCGCGGCCGAGGCGGCGCCCGAGATGGCCCGCCGTCCGAACGCCAACGACGCTCTCGACCGGACCCCGTGGTCCGTGATGGCCTTCAGGGGCTGGTCCAACTACCACACCCTCGGCCGCACCGTCCGCTTCATCTGGGATTACGCCGGCGAGGATGTGTACGGCGCGGATGTGACGTACACGATTTCCCCGAATACCGGTTTCGGGGGCTGGTTCGACAGGAACCTCGCCGCCCGCTTTCAGGTCGGCGGGAAGATCAACATGCGGGCCCAGCAGTCCGGCGTCTGGATCCCGGAGGCGAGCGTGTATTTCGCTCTGCGATGGCGTCGCCTTCCGTGGAATCACATCGTCGCCACTACGTTTTCGATGGGCGAGGGCCTGTCGATCGTGAGCAATGTGCCCGAGGTCGAGATCATCACGACAGAGGTTGGCGGCACCAGCCGGCTGCTCAACTACTGGATGATGGAGATGACCCTCGCCGTGCCGTCGCTTCCGTACCTGCAGCTCGTGGGGCGGATCCACCATCGGTCGGGTGCGTTCGGTCTGTTCGGCGATGCTCAGGAGTCAGGGTCGAACACCGTGGGCCTCGGAGTCCGCTGGCACCTGTAGCGTCTCCCGCGAACAATGGCCCGACGACCACGATGAATGCGGCCCGCCCTCGCGTGTATTCTGAACGGAGGACCACGCATCAAACGGAGGACCGATGAACGACAGGCCCGAGCTCTGGTTGCAGGAAGAGGTCCTGCTCCTGGCTCTGAAGGACGAGAAGGGCACACCACACTCCAGCATGTACTCCATCGCCATGGGCGGGGCGATGCTGGCCGAACTTCTGCTGAGCGAGCGCCTCGTGCTCGAGGAGAAGCCGAGGAAGAAGCCGCTCAAGCCAGGGAAGAAGCCCGCGTACCTGGTGGCTGTCGACAATCCCAAGCAACTGGCGGACCCGGTACTGGACGAGTGTCTGCACAGGGTGGTGACCTCGAAGAAGGCGAGGTCGCCGCAGGATTGGGTCACCCGGTTCGGGCAACTCAAGGACTTGAAGCGGCGCGTCGCAGTCGGTCTGTGCAGGAAGGGCATCCTGCGGGAGCGCGAAGACCGGATCCTGGTCCTCTTTCGACGCACCGCTTACCCAGCGCTGGACGGCGCGCCCGAGCGCCGCGCGGTCGACCGACTCCAGGACGCCGTGGCCGGTGATTCCATGGAGCTGGACGCGCGGACTGCGGTCCTGGTGGCCCTGGCCAACGGTACCGGCATCCTGAAGCACGTGTTGGGCAAAGACCTGGTCAAGCAGCGGAAGGACCGGATCCAGGAGATCGGGGAAGGGGACATTGTGGGCGAGGCCACCAAGGCGGCGGTGCAGGCGGCGCAGGCGGCAGTGATCGCGGCAACCACGGCGGCGACGAGCGCTGCGGTGGTCGCGGGAGCAAGTTGATGAAGGGAGCGCGCCCGACCTCCGGACGCGCCCCTCGCGTAATCCGGGTAGCGCTCCCTACTCGGCCCTGAGCGCGATCGCCGGATCCACGGCCGCTGCCCGGCGCGCGGGGATCCAGCTGGCCACCACGGAGACCACGAACAGCAGGGCCACCACGAATCCGAACGTCGGTGGATCCGTCGGCGACACCTCGAACAACAGCGCTTCCATCAGACGTGTCAGTCCGAGCGCGGCCACGAAACCCACGGCGAGACCCACGGCCACCACGATCGCTCCCTGGCGGACCACCATGCTTCGCACCCGACCCGCCGGGGCACCGAGGGCCATCCGCACGCCGAGCTCCTGCCGGCGCTGCGTGACCCCGTAGCTGATCACGCCGTACAG
>JBDHBK010000066.1:0-7991 GCA_039592635.1 Gemmatimonadota bacterium | reverse complement strand
GGCCTCGAAAGTCTCGAGCAGGTAGGAGAGGGTGCGGCCGGAATCGAGAATGTCCTCGACGATGAGCACGTGCTTGCCCGTGACGTTGATCCTGGAGTCCATGATCAACCGTACGCCGCCGGCGAAGTTCGAGCCGTTCTCGTAGCTGGACAGCGCGATGAAGTCTATGCGTCGAGGCACCTTCAGTTCGCGGGCCAGGTCCGCCAGAAAAATGAAGGCCCCACGAAGGACGCCGAGGAGGAGTATCTCATCCGCCCCGGCGTAGTCCCGCTCGATGGTCGCCGCCAACTCGACGACCCGTTGCCTGATGTCCTCCTCGGACACGAGGACGCGTGGCTGCAAATCTCCCATTTCGCCTTCCGTTGGCCGCCGGCCCACCGCACTGCCGGCCTGGCCGGCCTACCTCAGTGGAAAGCGTACCCGACGCCGATTGATGTGACGAGGTCGTTCTGAGTCTTGGTCGTCTCGAACGGCTCCGTGTCAAGCTTGGAAATATAGTCGCGGACGTCGAGTCGCACGAACCAGCCCTTGCTGAGTTCCACTTGCGCCCCACCCACCAGCGAGATCGCGAAGCGCGTCTCGTCCTGGATGTCGAACTCACCGTCCTTGGGATACATCACCTTCACCATGGCCGGGCCCGCCCCGAAGTAAGGTCGCACGACCGCTGCGGGGCCCGAGAGCTGCGGACGCCACAGAATATTTGCCGCCGCCATCCAGACGTCCGTGTTTCCGAGCTGGACGGAAATCGGAAAACTGCCCGCGTCTTCGATGATCTGGAGAGTCAGACTGGGGTTCGAGTAGTTGCCCTGCACCTGAACTCCGAAATTGCCGAACCAGTACTCGAGCCCGAGGCCAAAGGCGACCTTGGTCGAGAACTCGGCCGTCAGAGAGTCGCCCGATTCCGCCAGCTTGGCCAGGGGAAGATAGGCGCCGAGGTAACCCGTGAGTTCGAAACCCGAGGCCGACCCTTCCTCGTCGGTCGACTGTGCTGTCGCGGTGCCGGGAATCGCGAAAGCCATAAGTGCCGCGGCGATTGCGACCAGCCTGATCCGTGCCGGCCATCCCTGCGTGCAGTTGGACATCTCCATCTCCTGGTATGCTTGCGTTTCTATATGGATCGGGGTGCCCATTTGCCAGCCCGACCCTGCATGGTTCGACGAGTGCCGCGAGGCCGAGGTTTCAGACCGGCCCCTGTTCCGCTCCCAGTCATACTCCAGATCTTACTTCCGATCCGACTCCCGTTCCATCTTCCAGAACCCGATACCGCCTGCCTGCCTTCCGACGTCCGCGGAGGACACGCGCTGCCCGCTCTCGAGATCGATCACGTCCACGGTGCCGGGATCGTTACCGACCCCCTCTACGGTGACGAAAGCGTACCGCGAGTCCGGGCTCACCGCGACGCCGTGCGGTATGCGGCGCGAACTCGGGACGACCGCCCTCTCCGACCCGTCGTCGAGGTCGAAAACGCCCACCGCGTCATCGCCCTTGTACGTGACCACCAGCGTCGCCCCATCCCGGGTGACGTCCAGGTTGTACGGCCCGGCTCCGGTGGCGAATCGCCGCGTCACCTGCCACGCGCCCAGATCGACCTCCAGCACCTCACGATTCTTGTTGCATGCGATCCACGCTCGAAGTCCGTCCGGGGACGGCTGCACCCAGGTCGGCCCGCAGCGCGCCGCACCTCCGGCACCCGGGGCACTGCCGATGACGCTCGACGATTCAGTCGTCCCCGGAGGAAGATCCCGCTCCGCTCCGGGCGCCAGGTACAGGCGCCGGCTCACACCGAGCGTCCGCACGTCGATCTCCACCAGCTGGTCATCCATCATGCAGACCGAGTAGTGCCGCCTGGCGTCGGGCGACAACCTCGATCCGTGTGGCATGGCGCAGGTCGTCACCTTCCGGATTTCGGTCATGGACCCGGTCTCGACTACCGACACCGAACTCGGCACCGGATCGCCGTGGAGGTTGAAGTTGACCGCGAACAGCAATCCTCCTGGCGTGACCGTCATCGTGGCCGGGAACAGCCCGGCCTTCGCGGCACCCAGCTTCCGATCGGATCCGGTCGCGAACTTCTGAATCTGCCCGAACGGAAGACCGTGCGCGATCGACACGTACCAATTGGACCCATCCGGCGAGACAGCGATTCCGTGTGGGCCATCGATGTCCGTCGGGTTGAGCGATGCCTCGATCGTCCGGCTCACTTCGGTTCCAGCCGGTCCGAATCGGACCAGCGCCACTTCGTCCTGCGATTCTGCGGCCACGTAGACGTAGTAGTCCGCCTGCGGCGGCTCCTGGGCCACCGAAGGGCCCGCAATCGCAGCCGAGACAGCCGTCACGACCAGCAGCGTCCTGCATCCAGTCCGATTCATCGAGGCTCCAGGGTCTGTCTGCCGGCAGCCGCACGCGCCCGGGCTCCGGTGTCCCTCTCAAAGAACACGCTCCGCCCCCGGCGCGTTTGGGCCTTACCGGCGGGAGTAGCGAGCGGCACAGTCTAGTTTCACGGAGGGAGATCCCGCCACCGTGCAAAACAAACGTCTCCACGAAAGTGTATACTGGTCCTGGAGCCGCGGAGGGGGATGAGGTCGCGGGCCGGCCGCGAGGCTCGGCTCGAGGAAAGTCCGGGCTCCGCAGGGCACGGTGCCGGGTAACGCCCGGGCGTCGCAAGGCGATGGAAAGTGTCACAGAGAACAGACCGCCGATGGCGGACGGCTTCGGCCGTACGCACAGGCAAGGGTGAAACGGTGGGGTAAGAGCCCACCGCGCGCGCCGGAAACGGCCGCGGCACGACAAACCCCACCGGGAGCAAGGCCAAACAGGAGCGAGGGGCGGCCCGTCCCATTCGAGCTCCGGGTAGGCTGCACGAGGCGTCGGGTAACCGGCGTCCCAGAGAGATGACCTCAGCGGGCCCCAGGGTCCGTTACAGAACCCGGCTTACCCCCCTCCGCGGATCTCCGTCTTCGCGCGCCGCGTCGACCCGGGATCCGAAGAACGGTGCCCGTTCAGTCGTCGTCGCAGGATACGGTTCCGGTGCCGCAGGTCTCTGATGCGTCGCCGAATTGGGAGAAGTTGATCTGCCGCATCGGGACCGGAATGTGTAGTTCGGTCGCCTCACCACCCCGGACCTCTGCTGATCGAATCTCGACCTGAAGAGCCCTGGAGGGCAGGGATTCGCTTTCGACCCTGATCACGTACGTGCCTGGAGCCAGGGATGAGAGCGATACGGATCCGTCAGCACCCGTCTTGATGACCCAGGGTTCGTCGTCACGAGTTACCGCGAGCGTGACCGCGGCGGCGGGCAACTCCTGGTCATCCCAGACTTCATCGTTATTCGAGTCCAGGAACAGTGTGATGCGGAGGCTCCCGGGTCTGTACAGCCCGATCGCAGTTTCGCCGGCGCTCGACACGCGGACGGCCGGAACAGGTACGTACGAATCGCCGATCGACCTCGGGTCCACCTCTATCGCTCCGGGCTGCGCGTCGCGGAATTCGAAGCGACCGTCAGGCCGGCTGACCGATCGCTCGAAACCCATGCGGAGCATCACGCCGTCGAGACCCGGTTCGTTGGCGTCCCGCGTCCCGTTCCCATTCAGGTCTTCGAACACTATACCTGCGGCGGCAGGAGGTCGACGCAGGGGCAGCGGGAGCGGCAACCCTTGCTGGATGCCCACGGACAAACGCCACCGTCCTTCACCCGTGCCACCGGTCGAGAACCTCTCGATCCCGGCATACAGGGACCGGTTCGGTGCCACGCGGAACCGGGCGCCGGTCTGGACCGTGAGACCGTCGCTGATCGAAATCGGTGCGAAACCTTCGGCTTCGAGCACTACGAACGTGGTAGCGGAGCCGTACAGCTCGATGACCTCACTGATTCTGTACAGACCGTACGCATCCAGCAGGGTAGACGCGGGCTGGAGAATGTCATCGCTCACCGTGACGTGGAATGTGACCATCCCATCTTCGGCGAGCCACGACCCCCCGATTCGGTACAACTCCGCCAACTCGGTGCTGTTTGCGATGCGTGTGGTGCCGAGTCCGATGGAGCCGTCGAACGTGAAGTCTCCCGCTCGCAGGGTGGCGTCCAAGCGTCCAAGCCTGCGAGTCTCGTCGACCACGCCTTCGACCCGCCGTGCGCTGCCGGTCACCCCAATCGCCCAGGCAGACTCGCCCCACCGGAGGCCCGCCCGCACCCCACGCGCCCGGGTGCCGGCGAATTGCAGGGACCGGGGGACCGCTTCATTGAACAGCGTTGCCGACGCGGTGAGCGACCGGGTCGGACGAATGGACCCGACGGCTCGCAGCTCGTTCGGCGGAAGGCGGGGATCAGCGAGCAAGTCCGGCAGCTTCCTGAAACGGATATCCACATCCGATCGCCGGCCTTCGTAAGCGTAGCGAGCGTCCACCGAGGGTCCAAATTCAGTCTCGAGTGTCCCCAGGTTGGAGACTTTCATCGGTCCCGCATCGACAGCCAACAGGTGGCCGCGGTGCGTACCCTGGAACCTGGCGAGGGCTGCCTGCACCGAGCTCTCCGGCGCTCCGATCTCGTCGGATCGCTCCGTCGACGCGCCGAGAACGGCGCCCCTTATGGTTGGTGTTCCAAACCCGATCTCGGCCGAGGCGACGTGCCCATCCAGGACGTTGCCGTTTATGCCGGTTGGACGAGCGGCCAGCCCCTGTACGCTCAGCTTCGCCTTTCGCCAGGTTCCCTGGAGTCCTCTTCCCTGGAGCTGGAATCCCAGAAGGTCGCTGGTCCAGACGGAAAGGTCTCCGAGCGCGGCTCCCCAGTCGGGGCGTTGCACGCCAACGAACATTCGCGGTCCGGAGAGGAGACCTCGAAACGCGTAGACGCTCCCTCCTCTCGGCATGTAGCGGTAGCTGAAGAGCACCTCCGTCTCCTGTCCCAGCTTGCCGCTCCCGGTAGCCGCTGCTACCGGCTGGGTTCGCGCCGTCCCGCCCGATGCGGTGACGGTCGAGCCCAGGAATACAGTGCTTGGGATCTGCACCAGATTCGGAAACAGTCCCTTCTCGGGAAGCACAGCTACGGTGGAGTGGGCGGTCACCGAGATGTCCTCGAGCACCGCGGAAAGACGGACGTAGACTTCGGAGCCGACGACAGCATCGGTCGGTACGGAAATGTCGAAGCCGCCGGTCCGCTCCTCGTATGGCGCCAGCCAGACAGCTGCGGGAATCAAGCCGGGTTGATCGCCAAGATTCGTCTCGATGGACAGGGCCACCGAGTCACCGGCGTTACCCATGTTGGCCAGTACGTACGAGAACTCCACTGACTCGCCGCGTCCGGCCGCTTCTCGGGTCCCGACCAGCTGAACCTCTACCCGTCGTGTGGCGCGAACGCGCACGCGAACCGGCACGGTCCCGATTCGACCGTCCCTGGTCTCGAAAGCCACGAGCGCCACCTCAACCTGGCCGGCTTCGGCGCGGTCCGGGATGCGCAACGTGACCGGGAAGCGAGGCGTTTCCCCTCGCTCCCACGTGAAGCTGCCGGACTCCTTGCCGATCATTCGGACTCCGCCCGCAACCTCAGTGGCATATGCGAGAGTGATCCGGCCCAGCGAGTCCGGGCTCATGGTCAGAGCATGTGGCGGATCGACGGTGACCGTTACGACGTCACCAGGATCCGCCAGCGGAACGTCCTGGGCAACAACGTCCTGCGGAACCAGGAAGAGCGCGGCCAGAACCAGCGTCAGGATGCGCATATCGCTTACTGTCGAGCCGCCGTAACGGTGTAGTCGGCGCTATACAGCCCGGCCGGATCGGTAGACTCGTCCAGGAGGATTCGAAACTGGATCGTGATTCTCCGGCCACGATCTCCCTGCGCCAGGGGCTGGTCTCCAAGCGAGACCGAGGTCCAGGCAGCCTGCCCGTCCGGCCGATACTGGAGATCAGAAATGGGTTTTCCACCACCCATATCGGGGCTGTCGGCACGCAAGCAGACTACCCAGCCCCGATTCTGCCGACCCCTCGGCTGGATGTTCAGTACGACCGGTCCGTGCTCGACCCACCCCGTCACGAAGTCGTCCAAGCTGGGCGTGGGGAATACGAGCAATCCCGGCTGTACCCTTACCACGTAGCGCCCCGTCCCGCTTCCGCATATTTGCGCGACCGCCGGCGAGGCCGTGAGAGGAATCGCAAGTAGCGCCGCGAGGGTCACGGAGGCCTTGAGCCTCCCCGGTCGCCGTCGCCGTTTCATGGGTCTACTCGACCCGGAACGCTACCTGAGCACCCATCAGGCCGTCGTCTCCGTACTCGAGCACCGGAATAGCCAGGTAGCGTCCTGGCTCGAGTTCTGCTTCGAGCGGCACGCGCAGTGTTCGCTCATGTTCGGGAAGCACACTGAACGCCTCTACCGCCACGGTGCCGTGCGGACCTCCCTCGAAATCACGAATCTCTACTGTGCCGCTGGCCAGAACGGGCCACTGATCCGGATTGCTGATCGTGAACTCGAGTTCACGGCCGCTAGCGTCATCCGTTCCCCCGGCATCGACAACAGCCGCCGCCGCGATCTCCGCTGATTCTCCGCCTCGGGCCGAGAGCCCATAAACCTTCACGCCGATCCGGAGAGCAGCCCGAGGGCCGGTGCCCTCCGGTGGCGGCTTTTCAATGAACACCAACGACCAACAAGTGGAGTCCGGGTCAGCCCCGGGACGAAGCCTGAACATCACGGGTTGGGTGACGCCGGCCGGAACGCTGAGACCGTCGGGTACGATCTCCAGACGCCCCGCGCAGCTGTTCGCGTGCGTCCCCGCTGCGGATGTCGTGTGACTTCCATCGGCAGCCTGGTCGAAATCGGCTGCGAAGATCCTCAACTGCAAGGGAGACGTGCCATTGTTCCTTACCATCACTGTAGCCTCCGTCGCCTCTGCACTGTGCGGGATCGGCAGAATCACGGGGCTCACGGAGAACTGGCCGAATGCAGCGACGGGACTTCCCATACCGATGATACCCGGCAGCGCGAGCAGCGCTGCCAGGTATCGGAACGGCAACCGACCGAAGTCTGGATTGGGTCTCATGATTCAATCCGGTCAGTTCGGAACCACCTCGTACGTGTACGCCAGGTCGTATTGACCCTGAGGATCGGCCACGTAGTCGAGGATCAACTGGTAGTCGACGGTCGTGACGTGCACGCCGCGGTTGTATGTGCCGACGGACGCGGTGCTGGTGCTCATTCCGACGAAAGCTCCTGAGCCCACTTTCCACTGGAAGTCCGTTGACGCCTTGCTCGGAGCCGGGGTCACCGAACCGAAGTAGGTGAAGTTCGCGGCGTCGGCACTCACCAGGATCTCGTGAGGCGTGTTGCCCTTGGTGCGAAGTTCGGCAGTCGCGCCATCGATGAACCCGGCGTCGAAGTCAGCCTGCACCGGTGTGAACGTCACGGCGTTCGGGTTGTCGTAGTTGATCGAAAGCATCTGGTTCACGTTCAGCTGGACGGTGCCGCCCGCCGAATTCTGAGCTTGGGCCACGCTCGGAACGAGCAGCGCCAGCGCCAGGGCCGTGAGAAGGAGTCGCTTCATTTCCCTTACCTCTCGGATTGAGTTGCGGCGTTCCAGTGCCGCTGTACGCGCTTAGCCTGAGGGCACCATCCGCCTCGGGCGTGCGGGATATTCACCTGCGGGGTGGGGGCAAGGGGTGTTCCGGGTCAGCTTTCGGAGACGGTGCGTAGGAGGTAGAGAAGTATTAACTAACTGTGGAGTAGCAACTTATAGAGACAATGCGGTGCCGCGCATACAGACATGATCCTGGCGAGACTACAACGGTGCGCCGAGAACCTGTACCGCAGAACCCCGTAGACATGGAAACATGCAAGACGCGAGAATGGCCTTTTTCTGGGCCCCGTCGGACGCGCTCAAGTCTCGCGGTTTGCGTCGATGGTCAGGTCTCCAGGCCGAGTTCCGCGCGAAGGCGGGCCGTCACCCGCTGCTGGTGCGGGTCAATGTCGGCACGTCCCTGGACCTCGAGATCGTACAGCCGCATGGCTT
>JBDHBK010000065.1:0-13707 GCA_039592635.1 Gemmatimonadota bacterium | reverse complement strand
TCGACCTTGACGAGGTCCGTGAGGAACTGGAGATAGGACATCTTCCTCAGCGCAGCCGCCTTCTCCTCCAGCGATCGACCGGGCAGGTAGTCCACCGGATCCTCGAACAGCCGCGCAATGTCTCCGCGGGCCGGCTCGGTCAGCGGCGTCCCGGCCAGGAACTCGCGCGTATCGAGCCCGTCCTGTCCCACGACCAGCCGGTCTGTGCCAAACGTCTCCTCGTCAAAGAAGACACCGCCTCCGAGCCCCAGAGACGGGTACAGGTCCGCGTCATGGAACTGGGCGTATCGGCCGACGTCGATGCCGAGGTCACGGATCATCGCGCGGGACGGCTCGTCGTACGCGCTCAGGTCCTCGATGTTGATCGTGCCACCGTTGATCAGCAGCGTGCGGCCCCCCGAGCGGAATTCGTTGCGCGTGGCGTGCCCCCCAAAGTCGTCGCAGTTGTCCAGCACCAGGATGCGCGCCTCGGGTCCGGCCTCTTTGCGGAAGAAGTATGCAGCAGCCAGTCCGCTCAGCCCGCCGCCCACGACGACCAGGTCGTAGGCCTCGCCCGTCTCGGCTTCCGGCCCCAGGTCGTCCCATCGCGCGCCATCACGCAGCGCGTGCGCTACCTCGAACGACCCGGGGTGGCTGCCCCGCATGCCCATCGCGCCCGGCGGATAGGACGTGGCCTCCTGCTCCAGCCCTGAGATTCCGGCCAGGGCTTCGGCTCCCGGTTCGGCCTGGGCCAGCCTCGCAGCCGCCCACGGGCCCACCAACGTCGATCCGGTAATCGCTACCCCGACGCCGCTTATGAAATCGCGTCGCGTGATGGCGCGGTCCATCCCCAATTCGCGGTCACTTCGCTTCATGGTTTGCCTCCTGGCGGGCACCGCTGTCATCGCCACGTCCACAACGTTCTGGTCGATGAAGATCGCGCGCTGCCACTCTGTCGAGAAGGGGGAGGGCTAGCCGGGCGTCAGCACCTCGAGTGCCCCCGGACACACCGTGAACGCGGCCGGGGTATTGCCGAAGACGTCGCCGTCAAGATCCAGGATAGCGGGAGGATCGCTTTCGATTTCCACGTTCTTGGCCGGGAAGTACAGGACTCCCGGCTCTTCGATGTGCTCTCCGGTCGCGACCTTCGGCAACAACCTGGTGATCATTCTGAACCGGGACCTGACCGGGAAGACGGTAATGTCCAGCTCGCCGTCATCCGGACGGGCCCCGGGAGCGATACGCATGCTCCCGCCGGAGGAGTACTCGACGTTGCCCACGATGACCATCCATGAGCGTCCACGGCTCCGTTCCCGGCCGTCAGCCCGGACCGAGAACACCGGCGGCCGATACGCGAGGATCTGGAGGAACGTCCCCAGATAGTACGCCCCTGCAGGTCCCAACAGCCGTTTCATCCACGGCTTGATCATCGGTATGGAAGAGAACCCCACCGCGACCAGGAGAAAGGCGTACCTGTGAGCGGGCCTGCCATCGGCCTGGAAGTCGACCCGGATCATGTCGAACTCCCGCAGCCTTCCGTTATGCAAAGCCCGCACTGCGTCTTCCACCGAGTGAGTCCCGGTGTTGCGGGCGATATCGTTTCCCGTTCCTGCCGGTATGATCGCCAGCTTCGGCTTCGTTCCCTGCCTGTCCAGGATGCCCGACACGATGTCGCCCACCGTGCCATCCCCACCGACGGCGGCCAATGTGTCGTACCCTTCGGCGGTAGCCGCGATCTCGCGTGCTCGTCCAGGCCGCTGTGTGATCACGAAGTCCGAGGCTTCAATGCGGTAAGGCCAGAGAGACCGGAATGTCTCCCAGGTGCTTGCGCCGGTCCCGCCATGACCGGCCGGATTCACTACGTAGAGGACTCTGCCGTTTGCGGCATAGTGAGACGGTAGTTCGTTCATGGCCGTTCTTCCGTCAGCATCGGACGGTGGCACGGAAGGTACAGGAATGTGCGGCGCGGGCGAGCAGGCGACAAGCTGCGGTGGCCTGAGGTCCGGCTTCCGTTCCCGCTCGCTGGCGTGAGTGCCCATCCGTCGACTTGGTCCCGATCCGGCGATTTGAGTACCTTCTGTTACTGATCCACCATCAAATTCGAAGAGGTACCCATGAAGATTTCCATGAAAGTGGCTGGTGCGCTAGCGTTCGCGGCCGTGTCGATCGGCGCGTGTGGCGGCGAGGAGGCGGGCGAGACCGGGACGGATGCCGGCGCCGAAACGTCCCAGGGCGCGATGCAGCTCACGTCGGCTCCGGCGGACGAGACGGCCCCGTCCGTGTCGGCGGATGGCCAGCACGTCGCCTACACTTCGGACGAGACGGGCCGCGTCGCGCTGTACCGCATGCCCGTGAGCGGCGGCGAGCCGGTGCAGGTGACGCCTGAGCAGAACTGGCTCGGCGGATCGGCCTGGTCGCCGGACGGAACGATGATCGCTTATACGTCCGACCTGTACGCGCCGCCCGACGTGTTCGTGATCTCCGCGGACGGCGGCGAGCCGACCCGCCTCACGTCCGATCCGGGCCTCGAGTTCGCGCCGGTGTGGTCGCCGGATGGTTCCGTGATCGTGTACTCCGGCAACAAGGGCGGCGAATTCAACCTGTATACGGTTGCGGCCGGGGGCGGCGAGGCGACGCAGCTGACGGATGGCCCCGGCAACAAGGTCGGAGCCGACTTCTCACCGGATGGTGCCTGGATCTCGTACACGAACAACGCGACCGGATCTTCGAACATCTGGGTGATCGCCGCCGACGGGACCGGCGCCCGACAGTTGACGGACGACGCAGGGGATGAAGGTGCTCCTCTCTGGTCCGCCGACGGCTCGAAGCTGCTGTTCGCCTCGGACCGCTCGGGCAATGCAGACATCTGGACGATCAATGCGGATGGATCCGGCCTGACCCAGATCACGACCGCCGCATCCGACGAGTTCGGACCCCGCTTCGCGGCCGGAGGCGCGTGGATCGTGTTCCGCTCAGATCGGGGCGGCCAGACCGACGTGTACGCGGTGCCGGCCGGCGGCGGTGAGACCGTCCGCCTCACGAACGACGACGGCTCCGAAGGACCGCCGGCGTGCGCCGACGACTGCTCGCGCATGATCTACACGTTCAATGAAGCGAAGTCGCACGTCTATTCGATCCCGGTGGACGGTGGGGACCGGGCGGCCATCACGACGAGAGCGCACAACCACTTCGCGCCGACCCTGAGCCAGGACGGATCAATGTGGGCGTACGTGTCGGACGACAATGGCACGAACGACGTGTGGGTGCAGCCGGCTGCGGGCGGCGACGCGTTCAATCTGACCGAGAGCCGCGGCGACAGCGGTCAGCCCGCCTGGGCCCCGGACGGTTCGAAGCTCCTGTACGTTTCCGATCGCAACGGCTCGAGCGAGATCTTCGTCGTGGGCGCGGACGGTACGGGCGAGGCGCTCCTGATCACGAGCGAGGGGGACGACTTCGCGCCTACCTGGAGTCCGGACGGGTCCGGCTTCGCGTTCGCGTCGAACCGGATGGACGGCGACACCGACCTTTACGTCGCTGCAGCCGCCGGTGGCGACGTCCAGCGCCTCACGTCGATGGGTGGCGTCGGTGGCGTGCAGTGGAGTCCGGACGGGTCGATGATCACGTTCTCGTCCGGGAACACGCCGAGCGGGCAGGCGCAGCTCTTCGTCATCTCGCCGAGTGGTGGCGAACCCCAAGCCTTGACCTTCGAAGGCTACAATGCAGGCGGCGTGTGGAGCCCGGACGGATCGAAGATCCTCTTCGGCCACCACAGCGGCGTCGGATTCGACCTGGCCGAGGTTGACGTGGCGAGTGGCGAGATCACGGTCCTCGCGTCAGCCGACGCGTGGGAAGTCGGCGGCGTATACTCGCCGGACGGGCAGTGGATCGCCTTCCAGGGCAACATGGAAGGGAACTACGAGTTGTACGTGATGCCCGCGACGGGCGGCGAGCCGCGGAGAATCACGACGACCGACGCCGACGAGAACCTGGTCGACTGGACGCCGGACGGCGCCTTGTACTACACGACGGCAGAGGGCGACACCAACCTCTGGTACATGGACGTAGAGTCGGCCCTGCCGTAGAGGACATGGACGAATCGGGGCGCGACGCCCCTGGAGCTCTGGTACGGCGAGCCGGCTCACGCTATCGACTGACGTTCGACGAGCGTTGACGCAGGACCGAGAGATGACCTCAACGGTTGGGTTGCGGTGTGGTCCTCAGGTAGGATCGGATCCACTGGTGTCCTTTTGGAAACTTCGCCTCCAGCTCCTCGTCCGGGATCGCGTTCGAGACGATGCAGTCGTCGCCGTCCTGCCAGTTCGCCGGCGTCGCAACCTGGTAATTCGTCGTCAGCTGCAAGGAATCCACCACCCGCAGTATCTCGTCGAAATTTCGCCCGGTCGCTGCCGGGTACGTAAGCGTGAGCCGCACCTTCTTGGCCGGATCGATCACGAACACGGAGCGCACCGTGAGCGTGTCATCAGCGTTCGGGTGAATCATGTCGTACGCATCGGCCACCACCCGATCCGGGTCCGCGATGATCGGATAGTTCATCGACGTGTTCTGGGTGTCGTTGATGTCTGAGATCCACTCGTGGTGGGAGTCGATCGCGTCGACGCTCACCGCGATGACCTTTACGCCGCGAGCGGCAAACTCCCCCTTGAGCTTGGCCACGGTTCCGAGCTCGGTGGTGCACACTGGTGTGAAGTCAGCCGGGTGGGAGAACAGGACCCCCCAGCTGTCGCCGAGCCAGTCGTGGAACGAGATTTCGCCCTCGGTGGTCTCCGCATTGAAGTCAGGTGCCGTGTCGCCCAGTCGGATCGCCATTGTCTACTCCTAAAGGAAAGTGGGTATCGAGCCTCAATTGATGTCAGCGCCGCGCTCCGCGTATCGCTTCCCATAGAGATGCGTGGAATGGCCAGAGCACCGGACTACGGGCCTTCGTGTTCCCGAGGTCTGTACCGGCAACGGAGATCCTGTGTCACATTCGGCCATACGCGATCGATGCTGACCTCGAGCCCGGCGATCTGACCGGCCTCACGGAGAAACCGGACCTGTGCGGGGGGATCCACGCCAACCAGGTCACCATCCAGGTAGCGTCCGAACACGAACCGATCACTGCCAAGCAGCACCAGATGAACCCCCTGATGCAGCAAACTGCCCCTCCTCCCGCCGCTCATCTGCAGCACCTCGTCCGCCTCCCATACCCGAACTTCCCAGTCCACCCCATCGAGCCAATCGACGGTTCCACGATACAGGCCCTCGTAATCCCCCTGCCCGGCATCGTCCAGTGAAGCTTCAGCGAAGCCCGCCGTGGCCGCCCAGACCATGTCAGGGCCGGGGTGATGGAAGATCCCAGACATCTCGATGCGGTTCGACATAGCCCGGTGGTGGGCGGGCGGGATTTCGGACTGCGTGAAGTACAGAACAATGCCGCGGTCCGAAGGATAGCCAATCGCCAAGGTGCCGCGGCCCCCGGAATGGCGGAACGAGAGAGGGAGGTCATCGTCCGTTCGCACGGAGTCCACAAACCAACCGTAGCCATAGACCGACTCCCCGTCCTGGAAGCCCTGGGGTGTCAGGGCGGAGCGCACGAGAGTCTCGGAAACGAGCCGGCGTCCCTCGGCGACGCCATAATCGAACCACAGGGTCACGAACTTCGCGTAATCCTCGGCCGTGCCCCAGAGGCCGAAGGCCGCTGGGAAGAAGGCCCAGCGCTGCGGCTCGTCCGGCGCCCAGAACAGTTCGTAGCGACCTGTCTTCTCGTCCCAGGTGTACGACGTCGCTACACGGCCCGCCCAAGAGGAATCGGGAGCGAACGCCACGTAGGAATCCTCCATGCCGAGCGGCTCGAGGATGCGCCGGGTCACAAGTTCGCCGAACGGAACGCCCGAAACATGCTGGGCGATGTACGCGAGAGCCGCGTA
Organism: Gemmatimonadota bacterium; assembly: GCA_039592635.1. Classification (GTDB taxonomy): domain Bacteria; phylum Gemmatimonadota; class Gemmatimonadetes; order Palauibacterales; family Palauibacteraceae; genus Benthicola. The sequence goes on along the minus strand of JBDHBK010000065.1, from coordinate 7,801 downwards.
GTTGAAATTCGAGTACCTGAATTCGCCGTATTCGGCCGTCGCCTCCGTTGCAGCCCAGTCGTGGACCCAGCCCTCGAGCGTCTCAAAGTCGTAGACGTTGTAGGCTCCGTCGCCGTGCTCGCCTCCGTCCCCGCTCGTTTGCGCGAGGAGGTCGTGCACCGTGGCGCGTGGGTCGCCAGCGAAGCCAGGGACGTATCGGCTGACCGGATCGTCCAGCGACAGGATCCCGTCGTCGACCAGCATGAGGATCATGAGGGCGGTCACGGGCTTCGTCAGTGAGGCGAGGGAGTAGATCAGGCCCTTCTGCAACTGAGTACCTGCCTGTCGATCGTCCCAGCCGTACGCTTCGTGGACCACAACCTCCCCATCTCGGATGATGAGGAGTTCCGCGCCGACCAGATCTTCGTTCTCGATCCAGGCGTTGATCTCATTCCCCAATTCCTGCGCCGGCCGGGGGCGGCCGGTGGGTCCCGAATCGCCGCCACCGCTCAGACCGTTCGCGCTCCAGCTGTTGAGGGCGCATTTCCAATTGCCACCAGGCAGTCTCCGCCAGACCTTGGCCCATTTGCTTGACCCCCTGGCCGGGTCCCCGTCGGGCCCCGTGAAGGTCGCTTCACAGATCCCCGTGGACCAAGCCATATCCTTGGCTGTCGCCACCTCAATCTGCTCCTGGCGGCAGTTCAACGAGAAGAGACTATCGGCGAACATGCGGGCGTAGAATTCACGAATCTCCAATTCACCATGCAACGCAGGATGATTCGGCGGCAGGAAGAGCGGGTTGGGTGCCAGGAAGGACGCCCAGCGATTCAAGTCCTTCGCATTCGTGGCCTCTACCCATTCCCGGTAGGCGTTGTCGATCGCCTCGTGGTGGCCTTCCTGCTGTGCGAAGGCTCGTCCCGTAGCAACAAACAGCAGGACCGTGATACCGAGAATCGCTCGGATGATCACATTGCTTCCGCCTCGTCTCAACATTCTTCCCGCTACTACTCTCGAGGGTCGGCCCGCGAGAACACCGCCCCGTGCGGCAAAGCGGGCCCGGCTTCTCCGTGTGACCAGGAAGTCCGATCGAAGCTCACCCCCGGCGTCTCCGAACCCGGGCTCCGGAAGGTCGAGTCCAGCGCGAGCTTCCCGGTCTGCGGATCCAGGCGGGCGACCAGCACCCGGTAGAGGGTCGCCCCGGGTCCCGACGTCACGACGATGCGGTCTCCCGCCGGCTCCATGGAGATCCAGTGAGGTGTCCACTCTTCGGCGAGAGACAGCCGGTCCACCTCCACAGGATTTGCCGGGTCAGTAATGTCCAGTGAGACGAGCGCCGACCCTTCAGGGTGCGCGAACGTCTGCACCCAGTACCGGCCCCTGGTCAGTGGAATCCCGCAGTGGCCTGCTTCGAAGCCTTCCCACGGCAGAACGTTGGTCAGCTCCGCCCACGGTTGGTCCGTCTGGAGGTCGTGAAGAAGGTACATGGCGCAGGAGAAGGTGGTCATGATCGCGGTCGTGCTGTCGGGAAGCAGACGGGTTTCCGCGGGGTACCTGTGCTCGTACCCGAGGGGCCCCTCCGGGAGGCGAACCGTCGCGAGGAGCTTGAGGTCGGACAACCGCCACACCTGAAACGAGGTCCCTTCCGCGGCGCCCCACATGTCCGTCGTCGTGCTGACGGCGCGGTCGATGGCAGGTATGGGTGTCGCACTGTAGGCCCGAAGCTCCGGGTCGACCGGGTCGGAGGCCGCGGATGCCCGCACGAAACTGCCTGCCGGGTCGAGCTCGACCAAACCACCCGCGACCTCGTTGTGTTCACCCTTCGTCTGGAAGGTCGCGAGAACGTTGCCGTTGGGCAGGCGCTCGAACGTGTGGGGATACGTATACTCGCCCATCTCACGAAACGCTCCGGCCACCTTCGGGTCCAGGGGGTCCGCCAGGTCGATGAGGAAGCTGGCACCGGCGTCGAAGGAATTCACGAACAGGGTGTCGCCCGCCGGCATGACGTGTTCCGAGTGATGCGCCCCTCCCTTGAGGCCAACCGGCACGCTGGCCACGATCTCTCCGTACCGCCCTGACTCTGGCTCCGCGTCGACCACTGCCAGAAAATCGCTGTCGCCTTCGTTCTCGGCGCCGGCCCACACGAACAGGTACGGACTGGACGTCGCCGCAGGTTCCTGCTCGTCGGGGACATCGGGCTCGCCTGGCGCGCAGGACAGGACGAAGGGAATGACACCTGCGACGACCGCGGTGCGCAGGCAGGCATGCATCGGAATCACTCAGGTCCCTCCAGTTGAGTATTCTCCCTGTCAACTTCGGCTGTCTTCTACAAACGACAGAACGTTCCGCCCTGTCAACTTGAGCCAGGCCAGCTTCGTGGTAGCGTCTCCCTGCGGCCTCACGCATCTTCGCTCCTCGGAAGCGTGGACGCGCTTCCGCATGGGCGCCCGAGGTCGCGTCCCGTATGCGCTACTATCACCGCCCCGAACTCCATAGGAGGGACGATGACGACAGGCTTGCGCTCCGCCCACGCGGTGATTCTGGTGGCCTGCTGCTCGGTGCTGCCCCTGAAGGCACAGACGGCCCCGCCAGTCGAGCCCGCCCAGGTTCTCCTGCTTGGCGTTTATCATTTTGCCAATCCGGGCCTGGACGTCGTCAAGGTAGAGGTCGCAGACGTACTGTCGCCCACGCGGCAGAACGAGATCCTCTCGCTGGTCGCGGCGCTGGCCTGCTTTCGCCCGAGCAAGGTCGCGGTGGAAGATTTGCCCTCATCCGCCTCGCGCCTGGACAGCCTGTACGAGGCGTATCGGGCGGGACGACACGAGCTGTCGCGGAACGAAACGCAACAACTGGGCTTTCGTCTTGCAGCCGGGAACGGACATTCTCGGGTTTATCCGGTGGACTACCGCACGGACCTGCCGTTCGATGACCTGTTCGAGTACGCGGAGTCCCACGATCCGGACTTCCTGACGTTCATGGAGAGGGAGCGTGAGCGCCTTGAGGTAGAGGACAATCGCCAGCAGCGAGACCTTAGCGTCAGCGAGATTCTTCGCGAGAAGAACGATCCCGAGGCGCTCGTGCGGAGCCACTCCATCTACTTGCGGTTCGCCCGCGTGGGAGCGGGCGACACCTACGTAGGGGCGGAGCTACTCTCGAAATGGTACGATCGGAACATCCACATGTTCACCAATATCCAGCGTCTGGCGCGGCCTGGTGATCGCATAATGGTGATCGTTGGGAGTGGGCACGCCCCGATCCTGAGGGAGCTGATCGACTCCGATCCGGAGCTTGTTCTGGTGGACCCGCTCCCTTATCTGCCGCCGGCCCCGGACGGGGACGCTTCTTCTCCGACGGGACATTCACACTGCCAGACATAGAGAGGGCTTCGCCGAAAGTGAGCTGCTTGGTCAAGAGACTGCGGCCGCGATCACCAGGAATTGACGAAAGTTGCCACACATGAGCCATCGCACCTCCGCTATCGCGTGCGGCGTCATGCTGGTGTTGACAACAGCATGCGCCCAGGAGCCGAGCGACCCCGATCTCGGAGTGTGGAGCCTCGGCGCCCCCGGCTTCGCGACCGATGGTGGGAGCACACCGTTCCACCGCGTCACCGGAGCGGCTTTCCTGGGGGATGGATCCGTGGCCGTAGCCGATGCAGGCAACGCACGGGTCGCTGTCTTCGCCCCATCCGGCTAGTTGTTGCACTCTCTCGGTCGGGAGGGCTACGGTCCGGGCGAATTCCGTTCGCCCAGCCACCTGTTCGTGTTCGGTGATACGATCACGGTCTACGACCAGCTGGCGCTGCGCTTCACGATCTGGAACGGACCGGAGTTCCAGCCGCGATCGTGGGGGCAACTTGCCTACGGGGCCGCCGCGCCGAACGTGGAGGGTGCGTTCGGTCCGTCAGACTTCCTGCTGACCTAAATTGAACGCACACCTCCCGGTGCGCGGGGCCTGTTCGTCGATGATGCGGACCTCCTTCGCTACGTACTGACGGAAAGCGAGGGCACGGTGCTCAAGCGGGGCCCCCAAAGGTACCTCTACTTCTTCGGAGAGAGCACCGGCAACACGACCTATCGCACGCCGTTCTTCGGGAGCACCTCCTATGCTGTAGTCGCGGGTACGATCGTCACCGTACCTCTCCACTCGACCGAGATGAGCTTCCTCGACCCCTCGAAGGGAGACGTCATCGCCTCGCTGCTTCTTCCCCTGGAGGAGAGAGAGTTCGATCGGCGGGAGATTGACCGATACCGTGACGCACTTCTCGAGACCGCGGGGGATGGAGCTTCGGCGAATCGGATTCGCTCCGCGTTCGACGGGATCGAGCCGCCGGGACGCGGCGACTTGGTGATCCTCGTGGAACGCGATGATCTGGGCGTCGAGACAGTCCTCGTCAGACCGGTGATTCGAGACCCACGCTGAATCTCAGCACGCGCTGGTCGAGTCGGCGGACGACACAGGCGTGTGCTGTTCCCGGCGATGCCGGGCTGCACAAGCAACCCCTGATTCCCGGCAACCGTCAAAACGATGTTCTGCAGTCCTGAGTCAACTCTGCTTCTGACCGCGAGGTTTGAGGATGACGCATCGAGCGCTTCCGTCCGTCCTGGTGTCACTCGTGCTTCTAGCCTGCGCGCCCGGCGCCGAACAAGAAGCCGGCGACTCGCCCCCAATCCTCGAGGCCACGATCGATCTGTCGATCGGCTCGGCGGAAGGCAGCGGGGCAGACGTATTCGGACGCGTGGGTGGCGTCCTCGGGATGCCGGATGGCCGAATCCTGGTTAGCGACCTCCAGGCAAACGAGATCCGCGTTTTCGATGCGGACGGACATCATCTGTTCACCTTTGGACGGGAGGGTGAGGGGCCGGGTGACCTCGGCGGCCCCTGCTGCCTGGCGCTGGGCCCGGACGGAACCGTCTGGGTGCGTGAGGCGATGAACGGGCGGTACAGTGCTTTCGAAGTCGGAGCCGATGGCGCGCAATTCATCAGGACCGTTCGGCAACGCCATGGCGCCATGGGTTTGATGGCGCCCCTGACGTTCGACGCTGAGGGACGACTGGTCGATGTGGGAGAGCGGGTGAGCCCGAACGGCGACGGATCCGAGAGAGTCCGCTACCACCTCGATTCCGATGGCGAGATCGCGTCGACCGACGTAGTAGTACCGGCCTCGTTGACCACTCTGGGGAGCCACCTCGTGCAGCGAGAGACTGCCGACGGACCCGCCGTGTTCTACCTGTGGCAGCCGTTCGGCTCTCGTGCCGTCAGCGCACATGGGCCTCGGGGGCGCTGGGCGCTTGCCGTGACTGGCGAGTACGAAGTCATGACCTGGCACGGCCTCGCCGTTGACACGCTGGTGGGCGGTGTTGGGACGGGGCCGCCTCTGACCGCGGATGAGCTTCAGGCAGGCCAGGCCGCAATGGAGCGCGACGCCGACAGGGTTGGTGTGCGGGTCGCGGATTTTCCGTTCGGGTTGCCCGAGAATCGGACCCCGATCTCGCAGCTGTACTACGACGATCTCGGCCGGCTCTGGGTCGAGCTGAGTGCATCGCGCGGCGATGCCCGTGCGGCCGAGGTCTGGAACGATGATGGGATTCTGGAGGCCCGGGTTACCTGGCCGGCCAGCGTGTCCCTGGGGACCGTCAGCTGGATAGGCGACGGCGTGGCTCTTGGTGTAGCACGCGACGAGTTGGGCGTGGAAAGCGTGGTCCGGCTGCGATACTGACGTGCAAGGTGATCACGTCCGCTCCGGAGATGTTCCGGGCGGACCCGCGGCCTACCGGGTGCCAGGCGGTGGACGCTGGCCCAGGATACGTCCCGGACGCGGGACGAACATCGGCACCCGATCCTTGTACTCCAGATACGAGGCACCGAAGCGTCGAGTCAGTTCTGGCTCCTCGACGCGCTTGAGCTCGATCCAGTGCACGACCACGTAGGCTGGCGTCCAGAGGAGCGTGACGCCCGGCGAGTGGAGCACGAGGCCCAGCCCGAAAAGCGCGGCAAATACGCCCGTGACCATCGGATTGCGCACCCACGCGTAGGGTCCGGTGGTGACCAGTTCACGTGGGGGGTTCATGGGCACCGGGGTACCGCGTGCCTTCCAGAAGCGAACGACGCACCATCCGCAGAGGGCCGTGCCAAGCACCAGGAAAGGCACACCGAGCGCCACACCGAGCGAACCGGGGAACAGCGCGCCAAGTCGGAGTGCTCGATCCGTCATGAGCCCGCCGGCGATCACCACGAACAGGGAGCCACCGAAGACGAGGAGTCCGACAGGGGTCAGGAATGCTCGTCTTCGCCCGGGACCGGTCGCGGCCTCATGAAAGAAGTCGGCGATACTCATCCCGTCCCCTCGCGCAGAAGGTCACTGACTGCCTGGCAGGCCCGCAAATCCAAGGGTCTGATACCAAGAATCAGTCATTCAAGGTCCGCGCCGCGCTCCCTCAAGAGCTCCCGGAGCAGGGAACGGTGACAGCGAGTCTCGTTCTCGCAGTAGCAGCCGACGGACAGCTGCGAACCGGTCGACAACGCGGTTAGAAGGTCTACGAGCCGGCTCTTCTCCGGAGCGGCCATCTCGACCCTGTATTTCTTCGCGAACGCCTTCCAGTCCTCGTCGCTCTCCACGGCCTTCCCCAACTTCATCAACTCCGGAGTAGGCGCCAGCTCCGGGAGCCACGTGTCGTAGAAGTCGCGCGCCGCATGTTCGCTCTTGGGCACGCCACGTGGCGGCCGCCTCACCGTACCTATCCTCACTCCCTCGTCCGGGTGCCTCGGTGTGCCGAGGCGCACTATGCGAATGCTCATCGATATCTCTCCTCTGCTGAACTACATCGGTTGGTCGTCTCCGTGCGGTCAGGCTTCGGCCGGTGGCTCCGATTCCCGCGGCGCCAGGATCAGCAGGACGACTCCTACGATCGCCAGCGCGGGGACATCGCCGACCAGGTGGCCTCTCTCCGTCACGTCTCTGAGCGCCTGGACGCCCATGATTCCCGCATGAACGAGGCTGGACCACGCCGCGAACAGAATAAGGCTCCTGTGTCTGCCCGGATCCCGGGCGGCAAGCACGAGGAACACGCCCAGCGTGGCGTACACGCCCATGATCATCTGCTCGTATTCAGGCTGGCTCGGCGTCCCAGCGTGGCGTACACGCCCATGATCATCTGCTCGTATTCAGGCTGGCTCGGCGTCCACTTCCATCCGGACGGCCAGACCTGCATGAGAATCCAGACCCCGAAAATGAAGACGAGGCCGACCGCGATGAGCACCGTGCGCAACGTCTGCGTGTTGTTACCTGCGATCATGTGAAAACCCTCCTTTTCGGGCAGAGAATCAAACCGGAGCCGGTATGGCGCCGAGCTGCACCAGGACTCCGAGCCGGTCGAAGTTCGTCCAGCGCTCCACGACCTTTCCGTCGCGGAACCGGAAGATGTACTGGGCGCCAAATCGCACCTTTCGGCCTGTGGCCGGCACTCCCCTGAACTCGGCCTGGTGGACACCGGCTACCTTCAAACGCCAGGACACCCGGTCCTCCTCGCCGACCATGTCATCGACCGTGATGTGGAGCCCCGGGAAAGCCTCCCACAGCCCCTCGTAAAAGCTCCTCAGGCCACCGAGGCCGACGGAGGCGGGCCCGAGGCCGTGAGCTACGACCGACGGATCGTGGATCCCGAGCCACTCCGCTCGCCGAGCCGGATCGTTGAACGCCTCGGCGGCCGCCGCGAGAATCGACTTGTTGTCCTGCGTAGACATGATCGGTTCCTTTCGTAAGAGCAGTTACATACGTACCGGTTGGTATATCTTCTTATGCGCCATACTCCCTGGTGGAAGGACA
>JBDHBK010000064.1:0-9101 GCA_039592635.1 Gemmatimonadota bacterium | reverse complement strand
GCCGGGCTATCGACTGAACAGGGGCTGGCGCTTCGAGGTCCTGTACATGTTCGAGGAGACGCGCAATACTCTCGAGGGCGACTTCGAGCGGTCCAACAACGTGATCGACCTGAGGGCCGGGTACAACTTCTGAACCGAAGGGCAGGTGAGCATGACGTTCAAGACTGGAGTGCTGGTCGGCGTCGTCGCGACGCTCGTCACGGGCGCCACCGTCGGCTTCGTGATGACCCAGGAGCGCGATGCGTTGGTCAGTCCGACCGAGGCCCGCGGACCCGCCGACGCCTACTATCCGAATTCGGAGACGCTGGCGCCCGACGAGCTGCGAGTGATCTCGTGCGGCACCGGCATGCCGACGGGCCGCGAATCGCAGGCAGCGGCATGCTTCCTCGTGGAGCTGGGGAACGGCGACAAGTTCCTGTTCGACTCGGGCACGGGCTCGCACGTCCGCATCGCCAGCCTCGAGATCCCGTACGACTTCCTGGACAAGATCTTCATCAGCCACCTGCACACGGACCACTTCGGCGACTTCGCGGCCTACTACATCGGCGGCTGGGTCGGGGGCCGCAGCGTGCCGCTCAACGTGTGGGGACCGAGCGGGCCGCGTGAGGACCTGGGCACCGACTACGCGCTCACGCACTGGAAAGAGGCGTTGGCTTGGGACCGCCAGAACCGGGTCGGCCGGCTGCCCGCTCCGGGCGGCGAGCTGGTGATCCACGAGTTCGACTACAAGGGTGAGAACCAGGTCGTGTACGAGGAGGACGGCGTGGTCATCCGGTCGTATCCGGCGATCCACGGCATCGACGGCTCGGTCAGCTACCGGCTCGACTGGAACGACCTGTGCTTCGTGTTCGGCGGCGACACGTATCCCAACCAGTGGTTCGTCGAGTACTCGCAGGGCTGCGATATCGTGGTGCACGAGGCGATGATGGCCGTCGAGGACTACATCGCGAAGTACAAGTTCCCGCCCAGCCTGGCGCTCGAGATCGGCGTCGGCATCCATACGTCGCCCGAGTCGACTTCGACATCTCGGAGCGGGTCGGCCTCGGGATCCGCAGCACGTACGACGGGCCGATCACGTTGGCCACCGACTACATGGTGTGGAACGTGACCCAGGACGACATCAAGGTGCGCGAGGTGGTGTTCAACGAGAACGTGTGGCCGCCGCCCGCCGCGTACCCGAAGCCCGAGATGGACACCGAGGGCATGATGTTCGTGTCGGAGGAGATCGGCGCCCGGAAGCTCGTCGAGGCGATGGACGTGGACGAGACGATCTACGCGCGCATCAACGCGGCCTACGGGACGGACTACAAGCTGCGGCGCTGATCTTGGACGGGCAGGATCAAGGGACGCTGAGGGGGGTCGAATCTCGGCCCCCTTTGCCATCCGCCGATCGGGAGAGAGGATGCCCGATTCGTTAGCCGCGAGCCTTGACGGTCCTCCCTCCGCATGCTTCCGTGTGACATCCGGAAGCGGCGTCGCACACACGACGCTCGGCCCAACGTTCAGCGAAGGCCCCCTCGCGATGATCAGAGTGCTCCCGACCCAGGGCCGCCTTTCGGTCGCCTTCACCCTCATGGCACTCGCGGCACTTCCCGCGATCCCGGCGAACCTCGTCGGCGCGCAAGGCTCCGCGCCGCTTGGAAGTGCCCCTGTCCCTTCCGCGGCCCAGGAGGCTGGCGACACGATCTACGTTACCTGGAACACCGTGGAGGACATCGAGCGGTTCTTCGAGGAGGTGAACTACACGCCCCAGACCTGGGCGGAGGGGGTGCGCGAGCTGCCCCGCATGTACGTTACGGACATCGGCGAGCGGTGGAGAAAGCGTACTCAGGACGAGCTGTCGGTCCAGGCCAAGAAGAGGATCTTTTTCCGTGGCATCGCTCCGCTGGCCTTGCGATCCAACGAGCTGATCCGAGCCGAGCGTGAGCGGATCCTGGCGCTTCATTCACCGGACGCGCTCACGATGGAGGACCGGGAGTGGCTCGCTCAGATGGCGGCCGATTACAGACTCGATGCTCCCGACTCGTGGGATGAGGCCACCGAGCCCGCGACCTGGTCCCGGCTCATGGAGGATCTCCTGACCCGCGTGGACGAGGTCCCCGTCTCACTGGTCCTGGCGCAGGCGGCGAACGAGAGCGGGTGGGGTACTTCGCGGTTCGCCCGCGAGGGGAACGCGCTGTTCGGCCAGTGGTCCTTCGGGGGATCCGGCATGCTCCCGGAGGAGCAGCGGAAGTCGCTGGGGAATTACGGGGTGGCCGCCTTCGAAAGCCCGCTGTTCTCAGTCGTGTCCTACATGCGCAACCTGAACTCGCACCCGGCGTATGCCAGTCTTCGGGAGATTCGGGCCGCGGAGCGCGCGGCGGGAGAGCCACTGAGTGGTTACGAGCTGGCCCGTGGCCTGGATCGATACTCGGAGCGGGGTCAGGCCTACGTCGATGAGCTCCACGCGATCATGCGTGTGAATCGACTCTCGCCGGCGGATGAGACGTACCTCGCGCCGGGTCCGGTCTACCTGGTGGTGCCGCCAGAGTGATCCAAGAGTTCAAGCTCCTCTATCGGGCCGTCCACAAGGGGATCACCACGGCAAGGACCACGCGGCGGCGATCACCTTCTGGGCCTTCTAGTCCGGGTGCGGCAACTGATCACGGGGACCACACGAGCGAAAAGCGGGCGCCCGATCGGGCGCCCGCTCTCAGTGCATCTCTCGGCCCTGGTGCGGCCGGTATTCTCTACTGCGTGCCCGCCTTCTGCATGCCCTCCAGCACCTGGTCGATACTGAAGCTCGACGGCTTCTGACGCGGCGGGAACTCCTGGAACGTGCCCAGGAACTTCCCGACGAAGGCCTGGGCCGGGACGAGCAGGAAGAGACGGTCGAATCGCCATCTTCCGTATCCGATCGCCTCGTGATCTGCGCGCTCGAACGGATCCGTCCGGAGATTAAAGATCTTCGGCAGTCGGAGCTGTACGAAGGGATCCTGCCACACATCCAACCCGTGCGCACGCTGCTCCGCGAAAACGACTTTCCAGTTGTTGTAGCGCAGGCCGACCAGATTTCCGTCGTCGCTGAAGTAGAAGAACTCTCGACGCGGACCGACGTCGGTTTCCCCACGCAGGTACGGGAGGAAGTTGTATCCATCGAGGTGAACCTTGAACGTGCGGTCACCTACCTGCTTCCCGGCCAGAAGTTCTTCCTTGATGTTCGGCTCGCCGGCCGCCGCGAGAAAAGTGGGCATCCAGTCCAGCTGCGAGATGATCTCGTTCGAGACCTGGCCAGGCTCTATCACTCCGGGCCAGCGGACCATGGCCGGTACCCGGTAGCCGCCTTCCCAGTTCGTGTTCTTCTCGCCCCGGAAGGGGGTCGTTCCGCCGTCCGGCCAGGTGAACGTCTCGGCGCCGTTGTCGGTGGAATAATAGACGATCGTGTTACCGGCGATGCCTAGCTCGTCCAGAAGATCGAGCAGCGTCCCTACGTGGCCGTCGTGCTCGACCATTCCGTCCGGATAGATGCCGAGTCCGGTGACGCCCTCGGACTCCGCTTTGAGATGCGTCCAGACGTGCATGCGCGTCGTGTTGTACCACACGAAAAACGGCTGATCCGCATCGTTGGCTCGCCGAATGAAGCTAACCGCCCCCTCGAGCGTCTCCTCATCCACAGTCTCCATACGCTTTCGCGTGAGCGGTCCCGTGTCCTCGATCCGGCCGTCCGCGAAGCTGTGCAGCACCCCACGAGGACCGAACGCTTCCTGAAAGACCCGACCGTCGGCGAGCACTACGTCGAGCGGGTAGTCCTCATTTTCCGGTTCTTCTTCCGCATTGAGGTGGTACAGACTGCCAAGAAACTCGTCGAATCCATGATTCGTCGGCAGCATCTCGTCGCGGTCGCCGAGATGGTTCTTGCCGAACTGACCGGTGGCGTAACCGTGCGGCTTGAGAAGCTCCGCGATCGTCACATCCTCAGCCTGTAGTCCGAGATCGGCGCCCGGGAGTCCGACCTTGAGCAGGCCCGTGCGGAATCCTGACTGACCTGTGATGAAGGTGGACCTTCCTGCCGTGCAGCTCTGCTCACCGTACGAGTCGGTGAAGATCATCCCTTCGTCGCCGATGCGATCTATGTTCGGCGTCTCGTAGCCCATCATGCCCATGTTGTAGGCGCTGACGTTGAACTGGCCGATGTCGTCGCCCCAGATGACGAGAATGTTGGGCTTGTCCTGCGCCGCGGCCGGCATGGCCAGCAACAGGGAGGCGCAGGCTCCAAGGAACCATCTTTTCATGATTCGTGTCTCCGTCTTTGGGGTGCGTCGGGGGCCGCACCGGCGGCGACCCCCATTCGATCGAGAAGGAAGGGATTCCATCAGTCAGTGATCTTCTTCAGGGCGTCCTTGAGATCGTTCCACTGGCTCTTGGCCCAGGACTTGAGTTCGTCGAACGCCTCACCGGTCCGCACGAGGGCCAACCGTCCCGCGACCTCGTCCCAGTCCACCACGCTCCAGAATGCCTCGATGTAGTCCGGGCGACGGTTCTGGTAGTTGAGGTAGTAGGCGTGCTCCCATACATCGAGTCCGAGGAGCGGCACCGTGCCGTCGGTAAAGATCGGGTTGTCCTGGTTCGGAGTGGATGTCACCACCAGCCCGTCCGAGGCGGCACACAGCCAGGCCCAGCCGCTTCCGAAACGCGTAGCCGCCGCATTGCTGAACTGCTTGTGGAATTCCACGAAGGACCCGAAGGAATCGTCGATCGCCTGGCCGAGCATTCCGCTCGGCGTGCCGCCGCCGTTCGGGGTCATGTTGTTCCAGAACATCGAGTGGTTTACGTGTCCGCCGCCGTTGTTGCGCACGGCCGTGCGGATCTCGTCGGGAATGGAGTCCAGGTTCACCAGGAGCTCCAGCGCACTGTACTGCTGCAGGTCCGGGTAGCCCTCCAGGGCCGCGTTCAGCTTGTTCACGTAGCCCTGGTGATGCTTCGTGTAATGAATTTCCATGGTGCGCGCGTCGATGTACGGCTCGAGGGCATCAAACGCGTACGGCAGCTTGGGCAACTGAAAGGACATATCGACTCCTGGTCTTCAATGGTTTCAAGGAACCGGGACACGAGTCTACACAAATGTCTCTGCTTGGGCGAGTGCAAACCTGCGAAACACACTCGACAGACGCAAATCACTCACTCATCTGCCCCCGATTCAGCCCGACAAGGTTGACAAAACTGAATTTGCCAGTATGGTTTGACTAAGTTGTCAAACACTCTGGACAAGGTGTGAAGGTGAGCACACAAGTGAATGACTCGACTGCTCCTTCGGGGCCTGACGTGGCGGATACCGAAGCCCGGATCTTCGACGCCGCCCTCAAGGTGTTCGCTCGAAAGGGCAAAGACGGGGCCCGTCTGCAGGAAATAGCCGACGAAGCCGGCATCCACCGACCTCTGCTGCACTACTACTTCCGCACGAAGCAGCAGCTGTACGAAGCCGTGGCCGAGCGAATGTTCAACCAGTTCATGGCCACCTTCGACGCGCCGGCCGAAGGAGGCAGCTTCGCCGACACGCTGCGGGCATTCATCGAGCACTACGTCGATTCAGTGCGCGAGCACCCGCACGCCGCCATGTGGATGGTAGCGGAGAACATGGCGGGCAACCCGATCCTCGGTCAGCTGTTGGCCCGCGCATTCGCCACGGCGGGCTCGCCCCAGCGGGCCATGCTCGACGCGATCGGGCTCGCGATCGAGACGGGCGAGATCCGGCCCGTGAACCCGAGGCAATTGCTCCTCACCGTCGTGTCCTCGTGTGTCTTCTTCTTCGTGACCCTCCCGACCGTGAAGATGATGAATCCGCTCGCGGCGGACGATTTCGATGCCTACGTCGAACAGCGGAAAGACCACGTGTTCGAGGTCCTGTACTACGGTCTGGCGAGCCGGGAGGTGACCGATGCGTAAGCCGATCGTCGCTCTGACCGCAGCAGCATTGGTGGCGGCCGGATGCTCGTTCGCACCCGAGACACGGGAGCCGACCACCGTCCTTCACCTGCCGGCCGAGTACGCTGCCGCGCCGCAAGACAGCCAGGCCGCAGCCGATTCGATCAGCGCTGCCCGCGAGGCTGAGCGCTGGTGGACCGTGTACGACGATCCCGTCCTGGAGGCCCTGGTCGACACGGCGTTGGCCGCCAACCTGGATCTCCGGGAAGCCGTGGCCCGGGTCGAGGAAGTGCGGCAGCGGTATCGGATCGCCCGTGCGAACCTGATTCCGCAGATCGGCCTCTCCGCGGACGGCACGTACCAGGACGCTCCCACGAACACAGGTTTCGCGGGACAGATTGGGGGCGACGGCGACCAGCCTCCCGGCCAGCCGTCCCTGTTTCCCGACCGGTTCCAGTACGACACGTGGACCGTGGCCCTGGGCTTCTCGTACGAGATCGACTTCTGGGGGAAATTTCGGAACGAGACGAAGGCGGCGATCAGCGATTTTCTGGCCTCGGAGGGTGATTACCAGACTGCCCGCCTGGCGGTGATCTCGGCCACCGTAGCCACGTACGTCGAGATCGTGGAGCGACGGCGGCAGGTCGCGCTCACGACGCTCAGCGTAGATCTCCTGCGCGAACGCGCCGAGCTCACCAACGAGCGCTATTACAGCGGGCTCGTGACCACCTTCGAGCTGTACACGATCCAGTCCCTGTACCGGAATACCGAGGCCTCTCTGCCGGTGCTGGAGAGTGCGTACGAGGAGGCCAAGGGACGGCTCGCCATCCTGCTCGGACGATATGCCGGCACCATCGACGGATTGATCGACGAGGAAGACGCCCCGGCCGTCGTGCTGGACCCGGTCCCGGCGGATCTCACGGCCGCCCTCCTCGAGCAGCGGCCGGACGTGTGGTCGGCCTGGCAGCGCATGGAGGCGGCCCGGTACCGGATCGGCTCCCGGAAGGCGCAGCTATATCCTCAGATCCGCCTCGATGCGACGGTCGGCCTGCAGGCAGGCTCGTTCGCCGACCTGTTCCGGGTGGACCAGTATTTCTTCAACCTCGTCGGCGGACTGCTGCAACCGATCTTCCAGGGTGGCCGCCTCAGGGCAAACGTCGGCGTGGCCGAGGCCCAGTTCCAGGCCCAGGCCGCCAGCTACGTACGTACCGTGCTGACGGCTTTCAAGGAAGTGCAGGTGAGCCTGGTCAACCTCGACAAGCAGACGGAGCGATACGAGTCACTCCGCCGGCAGACGGGGTCGGCTGCTGGATCGGTGGACTACCAGCTCCGATCGTTCCAGCGCGGCGTAGGCAACTACATCGCGTATCTGGATTCACGCCAGAACCTGGCGAGCGCGGAAATCAATCTCGCCAGTGCAGAGCGTTCTCTGGCAGACGCCCGGTTGGCGGTGCACCGAGCCCTCGGTGGGGCCTGGGTGCAGGACGATGAAGACATCGGGCAACAGCTCGAAGAGGAATACGACATGATGGACCAGTTGATGTTCCCGTCGAATGAGGAGGCGGGACGATGAGCATACTCAGCAAGCCGGCGAACGCGTTTTCCCGCCTGAGCCCGTTAATGAAGGGGCTCACGATCATAGGAATCGGAGTGCTCGGCTTCGTCTTACTCATGGTGTTCCGTCCGCGGCCGGAGGCGCAGGAGCCTCCGCGGCGGGTGCCGCTGGTGGTCACGGCTCCTGCGGATGTCCGGTCAGGCAATCTCACGATCCGTGGCTCCGGCACCGTGCGGCCGAAGAGCCAGATCGTCATGTCATCGCAGGTCGCCGGACGCGTCGAATGGGTGTCATCGGCCTTCGCCTCAGGCGGCCGCTTCGAGAAGGGAGATCTGCTGCTCCGCATCGAGGGGGCGGACTACGTGAACCGGGTGGATGCGGCGTCCGCTGCCGTGGCCCAGCGCCAGGTCGAAGTGCTCCAGTGGAGGGAAGAACAGGAGCTGGCCCGCGAGGAATACCAGCGCTTGCTGGACCGGGAAGGGATGGACGCGCCGGACTCTGCTTCGCTCAGCAGCCTCATCTTCCGTGAGCCGCAGCTCCAGGCGGCGCAGGCCGGGCTCAAGAGCGCCGAGGCGCAGCTCGCGGACGCGCGGCTTGCTCTCGGGCGTACCCGGCTCGTTGCCCCGTTCGACGGAATCGTTCGATCCAAGTCGGTGGACGTGGGTCAGTACGTGGCACCCGGACAGAGCCTGGGTTCCCTGTACGACACCGACGAGGTGGAGATCGTGGTACCGCTCACCGATACCGAGGCTTCGCTCGTGGAAGGCCTGTGGGATGCCGGTGCCGGAGACGAGGCCACCCGAATCCCCGCCATGGTCAGGGCCACGTTCGGCGGTCGGGAGTACGAATGGCCGGCCTACGTGGACCGGGCCGAGGGAGCACTGAACCAGGAAACGCGAGCCGTGGACGTGGTGGTCCGGGTTCCCGATCCGTTCCTGTCGGACGAGACTGGCCGGCGGCCACCGCTCCTGCTGGGCACCTACGCCTCGGTGGATATCCAGGGCGTCGTCCGGGAGGCCTACACGGTACTGCCTCGCATGGCCTTCCGGGACGGGAACGGGGTCTACGTGGTGGAGCGGGACACCCTCCTCGTCATCCGGCCGGCCACCCTGCTGCAGGAGACCGGAGGAGACGTGTTCGTGGCGGCCGACATCTCACCCGGTGATCGGATCGTGGTCAACCCGATGGACATCGTCACCGACTCGATGACGGTCGAGATCGCGAACGGAGGCGGCCTATGAACCGGGCCATCGCATGGATGGCGGGCCATCCAGTCGCCGCAAACCTCCTGATGGTCCTGATCCTGGCCGGCGGGTTCGTGGGCGGTAGCACTGTCGTGCAGGAGGTCTTTCCCGACTCCGACCTCGGCGCCGTGCAGGTGAGGGTCGAGTACCTCGGGGCCTCTCCCGAGGAGGTCGAGGAGGGGATCATCCAGCGCATCGAGGAGCGGGTCGAGTCGATCGAGGGCGTGAGCCAGATCAACTCCACCGCTTCCGAGGGCGTGGGGGTCGTGTTCATCGAGCTCAACCTGGGCGAGAACGTCAGCAAGCGGCTGGACGAGATCAAATCCGAGGTGGATCGGATCACCACCTTCCCGGCGGATGCCGAGAAGCCGGAAGTCACCGAGGTCACCAGCCGCAGCCGC
>JBDHBK010000063.1:8098-12112 GCA_039592635.1 Gemmatimonadota bacterium | reverse complement strand
AGGCCACTCGAGGGAATCTCACCGATCCCCCGCCAGGCCCGGTCCACCAGCTCGAACACCTTCGAGACCAGTTCCTGCGCGGGCTCGTTCCCGGACCGGCGGACGGAGCGCGCGTACTGGTTCTCGACCTCGGCCCTTCCCTCCTCGAGCTGACGCACCGCCATGTAGATCCCTTCCAGAATGTCGACCGGCTCGAACCCGGTGACGACGATCGGGACACCGTATTCCGCGGCCAGCGGTTCGTATTCCTTCCAGCCCATGACCGTGCAAACGTGCCCGGCCGCCAGAAACGCCTCGACCCTGTTGTCCGGAGCGTCGAGAATTGCCCGGATGGCCGGCGGCACGGTGACATGCGACACCAGTACGCTGAAGTTCGTGACCCCGAGCTCGCGCCCCTGCCACACCGCCATCGCGTTGGCCGGCGCCGTCGTCTCGAAGCCCACGGCGAAGAACACGACCTCGCGATCCGGATTGGCGCGGGCGATCTCGAGAGCATCCAGGGGGGAATACACCACCCGCACTTCTCCACCACGAGCCCGGATCTGCAGCAGGTCCGAATCGCTGCCTGGGACCCGGAGCATGTCTCCGAACGACGTGAAGATCACGTCGGGGCGCGAAGCCAGGAACAGGGCCCTGTCGATCTGCTCGAGCGGCGTGACGCACACGGGACAGCCCGGACCATGGATCATATCCACCGCGTCCTTCAGCAGGTCCTGCAACCCCTGTCGCACGATCGTGTGCGTCTGTCCGCCGCACACCTCCATGAGTACCCTGGGTCGTGAGGCGGTGGCCAGGATCCTGTCGACGAGCGATCGGGCCAGGACCGGATCCCGGTACTCGCTCAGGTACTTCACGATGAGCCCGCGGATGGGGCCGGATCCGGGGCGGAGGGCGACGGGTTCTTCCCGGACTCGAGCACGGACAGGCTCTGTTCCGCAACCTCCTTCATCCACTCGAGCTCGTCCAGCTCGCTGATCTCCTCGAGCAGCTTGAAGGTACGGCGGGCTTCCTCCTCGTCGACCTTCGAGATGGCGAATCCGACGTGAACGATCACGTAGTCGCCGGCCTCCACCTCATCGGCCACGTACGCGAGGCAGACCTCTCTCCTTACACCCCCGAAATCCACCATCCCCATTTGAAGGCCCTCGGCCCCATACACTTCCGTGACCTTGCCAGGAATCCCGAGACACATGCGTCTACCTCCCCTGCTGGTCTGCAAGTCGAGCGGCCGCTACCACCGCCTGGCCGTAGCTTATGGCCCCGTCGTTCGGTCCGAGTCGCTCCGGGAGGAGAACCTCCAAACCGCGGCTCACGAGTCCCCCCCCCACGATCGCCAGAAGCAACGAATTCTGGAAGACGCCCCCGCCCAGCGCCACACGGGATATCCCGTGCTCCCCGCAGCCGGCCGCCGCCAGATCGACCGTCGCCTCTCCGACGGAAGCGTGAAACGCGGCCGCCAGCAGGCCCGCGTCCTCACCGGCCGCCGCCCGGCCCCCGAGCTCCGCGAGCAGCGGTAGCGGATCCATGACCGCGGTCTCACCAGGTAAACCATTGACCGGAAGGGCGATCCGGGGCAAGTGCGCTCGAACCGACCCCTCGCCGATCACTTCGGACGGGTCACGACTCTCGCCGAGAGATCCGGCCACGTAGCGCCGAGCGAGCGCCTCGAGCTCCATCGCGGCCTGGCCCTCGTAGGCCGATCCGCGTCGGACACCGAGCACCGCCGCGGCCGCGTCGAACAGCCGTCCCATGGACGAGGCCAGCGGCGCGTTTACCCCCCTGTCGATCTGTGTGGCGACGATTCGCCGTTCGTCGGACGGTACCCCATCGAAGGCTCGCTCGAAGGAATCCGTGAGGTCGGGCTCCAGGGACGCGTATCCCGCCGCCACCCGCCAGGGCGTCCGCGCGGCGAGGTCCCCGCCCGGCATGGGAGCGTACCGCAACTGCGCCAGTCGTCGATAGCCCGTGAGGTCAGCCAGGAGGAGCTCCGCGCCCCAGGTGAGCCCGTCATCCCCATAGCCGGTGCCATCGTAGGCGATCCCCACGACCGGATCGAGCACGCCGTGCTCACCCGCCACTGCCGCGATGTGCGCGTGGTGATGCTGCACGTCGATCACCCGGTCGAGACCCATTTCCTCGGCAATCCGGGTGGACAGGTAGCCGGGGTGGAGATCCCGGGCCACGACTTCAGGCTCGATGCTGAAGAGCGCCTGGAACCTGACGAGGGCCTCCCGATAGTGATCGAGCGTCTCGACGTTCTCGAGGTCGCCCACGTGCTGGCTGACGAACGCGACATCCTGTGCCATCAGGCTGAACGTGTTCTTGAGGTGCGGTCCGACGGCCAGTAGAGGCCTCGGCGTGCTGACCGGAACCTGGACCGGGAGAGGTGCGTAGCCCCGGGCCCGCCTGATGAAGACGGGCGCCCCCTTCATAACCCGCATAACCGAGTCGTCGTAACGCGCCACGATGTCCCGGTCATGCATGAGAAAACCGTCCGCCACGTCCGCGAGTCTGCGGCTCGCCTCGGCGTTCCCGGTGCAGATGGGGAGTTCACTCAGGTTCCCGCTGGTCATGACCAGCGGACGGGCTACCTGTTCCAGCAGCAGGAGGTGCAGCGGGGTATACGCCAGCATCACGCCGACTGTATCGAGTCCGGGCGAAACCGAGGGGGCGAGGCCGGAGTCATCCCTGGCGCGGAGCAGGACGATTGGCCGCTCGGCCCCGGCGAGGACCTCCCGCTCGACCGGCCCGACGTGGCAGAGGGTAGACGCGTCGTCCGCGTCCAGGACCATCACGGCGAGCGGCTTCTGGTCCCGCGCCTTTCGGGCCCTGAGCAGGAGCACCGAGAATTCACTCGTCGCGTCGCACGCCAGGTGGTATCCGCCCAGCCCCCGGATGGCCACGACGTCACCACGAGCCAGCATTTCGGCTGCACCCTCTATGGCTTCACTCCCTGACCCGATCCGCGTGCCGTCCGGCCCGGTCAGCCAGACACCCGGGCCGCAGTCGGAGCAGCTGTTGGTCTCGGAGTGGAATCGCCGGTCCGCCGGATCCGTGTACTCCCCGTGGCAGGTGGCACACTGGGGAAAGGCCCGCATCGCGGTTCGGATCCTGTCGTACGGCATCGTCTCGATGACCGTGTAGCGTGGGCCACAGTCCGTACAGGTAATGAACGGATAGCGGAATCGCCGATCGTCAGGATCGAACAGCTCCGCGCGGCAGGCGGGGCAGGTCGCCACGTCCGGAGACACGGGAAGTCGCCCCCGGGTGGCCAGGCTTTCGAGCACGCGGAAGTCCGTGAGGCCCGTGGCCGGGACGACCTCGGAGTCCACGGTCTCGATGCGCGCGAGTACCGGGGCCTCGGTTCGGAGGGCCTGGACGAACGCCTCTACGGCGTGCTCCCGGCCCTCCACCTCCATGTACACCTCTCCGGACTCGTTGCGCACCCAACCCGCGAGGTCGTGCCGAACGGCAAGGCGATGTACGAAGGGTCGAAACCCGACTCCCTGAACCAGGCCGGTCACGTGCACCCGGCGCGCCTCGATGCTTGCGTCTCCGTCCCCCGGCCGCCCGGACACTGCGCCCGACCCGTCGGTTGAGGGTGCCCGACTCAACCCATGGCCCTCGGGTCGAGCCCCGCCAGGGTCGCCAGGAAGTCATACCACTCCTCCATCCCCTCTCCGGTGAGAGCGGACGTGTGGAAGAACCTGAGGTTCGGATTGACTTCCCGGGCACAAGCGACGGCACGATCCATATCGAACGGCAGGTAGGGCAGAAGGTCGATCTTGTTGATGACGCAGTAGTCGGACTGCTCGAACATCTTGGGGTACTTCAGCGGTTTGTCCTCTCCCTCGGTCACCGAGAAGATTACAACCTTCGCATCCTCACCGAGGTCCCACGACGCCGGGCATACCAGGTTCCCGACGTTCTCGACGAACAGGAGGTCGGTCTCCGCCAGGTCGATCTCTTCCAGGGCCGTCGAAATCTGGCGGGCGTCCATATGGCAGGCACCAC
>JBDHBK010000063.1:0-8091 GCA_039592635.1 Gemmatimonadota bacterium | reverse complement strand
GCGTCTGCACATCACCCGTGACGACCGCCATTCGGATCCGATCGCCAAGGGCGTCCAGCGTTTGCTCGAGGAGACTCGTCTTCCCGGAACCCGGTGATGAGACGAGGTTCAGGGACGGGATCCTGTGAGTCACCAGCCGGTCCCTGACCTCCGCGGCCAACTCATCATTCCGGGCCATCACCTTTTCCCGCACGTCGATTCTACGGACTGCCATCCTCGACCTCCACGTAGGTGACCCTGAGTTCGTCTCCGTCTAGCCGTTCGATCTTCGGCACGGCCTGCCCGAACGGAGGCGCACCGAGGAGCGCCTCCAGGCAGAACTCCAGGCTATCGATCTCGAGGCCGGCGTTCACCCCGACCTCGACTCCTACTTCCAATACGCTCGCGAGCTCCCCGGCGCCCACATGCTCTTCGGTGATGCGGCAGATGTCGTACGCGATGCTGAGTTCGTGCAAGCCACCCTCTCCGTGGTCAGGCGGACCCCGGCCGCGTCACTCGGTGATTCCAGCAAGGTCCAGCATGAACGCATATTCGAGTGCCGTCTCACGGTGGCGACGGAAGCGTCCCGAAGCACCGCCGTGACCAGCGTCCATGTTCGTGTGAAGATAGAGCCGGTTCCCGTCCGTCTTGACCGCCCGCAGCTTCGCCACCCACTTCGCGGGCTCCCAGTACTGCACCTGCGAATCGTGCAACCCGGTCGTCACCAGCATGTTCGGATATTCCCCGGGCACGACCCGGTCGTACGGGGAGTAAGAGAGCATGTAATCGAAATACTCCCGGTCGTTGGGGTCCCCCCACTCGTCGTACTCGCTGGTGGTCAGAGGTATGGTCTCGTCGAGCATCGTCGTGACGACGTCCACGAACGGGACGGCCGCCACCACTCCCCGCCACAATTCGGGCCGAAGGTTGACCACCGCTCCCATCAGCAGGCCACCGGCGCTGCCACCCATGGCGAACACGCGCTCCGGTTCCGCGAACCCCTCCGCGACCAGGAAATCGGCCGTGTCGATGAAGTCCGTGAAGGTGTTCATCTTGTTGAGCAGCTTGCCCTCTTCGTACCACCAGCGGCCGAGCTCCTCTCCACCGCGAACGTGCGCGATCGCGTAGACGAACCCCCGGTCCAGCAGGCTGAGGCGAGCCGAGCTGAAGCCCGCGTCCATGCTCGAGCCGTATGAGCCATAGGCGTACAAGAGAAGCGGTGCCTCACCCGTTCGCTCGAACCCCTTGCGATAGACGAGCGATACGGGTACCTGGCGACCGTCGCGCGCCGGGGCCCACAGTCGCTCGGATACGTAGTTGGCGGGATCGAAGTCGCCCACCACTTCCGTCTGCTTGAGCAGCGTTCGCTCGCGCGTCTCCATGTCGTAGTCATAGGTCGAGAAGGGCGTCGTCAGCGACGTGTATCCATACCTCAGAACCGGGGTGTCGTACTCCAGGTTCGAGGTAGTGAAGACCATCCAGGCGGGATCGTCGAACTCCACGTAATGCTCGCCGTCCCCGCTCCAGGGCTTCACGCGAAGCCGGACGAGGCCCTCTTTCCGCTCTTCGATGACCAGGTGGTCACGGAAGATGTCGAATCCCTCTAGCAGAACGTTGTCGCGGTGCGCCACGACTTCCTCCCAGCGCGAACGCGACGGGTCCGTGACCGGAGCGCGAACGAGCCGGAAGTTCGGCGCCTCGTCGTTGGTACGGAAGTAGAAATGGTCGCCGAAGTGATCGACCGAGTACTCGTGGTCTGGTTCGCGGGGCAGGATGACCTGGAACTCGGAAAGCGGATCGGCGGCCGATACGAAACGATATTCCGTCGACAGCGTCTGGTAGGCCGTGATGAACACGAAGTCCCGCGACTTCGTGCGGCTGACGGACACGTTGAACTCGGGGTCCGACTCCTCGTACACCAACTGGTCCGTAGCCGGGTCCGTACCCAATTCGTGCCGATAGACCTGGTACCACCTCAGCGTCTCCGGGTCCTGACGCGTGTAGAACAGGGTGCGGTCATCGGCGGCCCACGCCACGTTCGGCGTCACGTCCGGAATCTCGTCCGCCAGAAGTTCTCCCGTCTCCAGGTCGAGGAAGCGGATCGTGTACTTGCGGCGGCCCACGTCGTCCGTGCCAAACGCCAGGATCCGCTGATTCTCGCTGATTCCACCCACGCCCACGCTGGCGGCGAAGTACTCGTATCCCTCCGCCAGCTTGTTGACGTCCACCATGACCTCTTCAGGAGCGTCCATGGCGCCTGCCCGACGCACGTGGATCGGGTACTCGCTGCCCTCCTCGAACCGGGTCTGGTAGTAGTAGTCGCGAGAACGATAGGGGACGGATTGATCGTCCTCCTGTATCCGGCCGACGATTTCGTCGAACAGAGTCTCGCGGAGATCGGCCACATGGGCGAGGCCGTCATCCAGATACTCGTTCTCGGCCGTCAGGTACTCGACGACCTCGGGGTTCTCTCTTTCGCGGAGCCAGTAGTAGTCGTCGACCCGTGTCGTGCCGTGTGCCACGAGCTCCGTGGGCTCCACGCGCGCCACCGGCGCTTCGACTCCATCCGTCGCCCCCTCGCCGCAACCTCCAGCGGAAACCGCCAACCCCGTCATCAACGCTATACCTCCCACAAGACCGGACCTGTAGTCGCGCATCCCACACCTCGAGAATTCCTGAGTTCATCTCCCACGGGCGTGCCACAATCGGCTTGCATGGTACCGCCGGAAGTCGCACCATGACAGCCCCGTGGAAGCGGTCCGGGCGGGACCGCAGAACAAACCGGAGGGAACTACGATATGAGCTACCGGATCAATATCGCGCTCGGCGCGCTCGTCGCCTGCGCAATCCTTATCGTTCCGGGCTCCGCCAGGGCCCAGGACGTGATGACCCCCGAGCTGCTCTGGCAGCTCAAGCGCGTTTCCGCACCGGCCGTTTCGCCGGACGGCCGCAGGCTCGTGTACGGGATCCGAACCTACGACGTCGCGGCGAACAAGGGGGACACGGACCTGTTCCTTCTCCACGTCGCCGGCGGAGATCCGGTGAGGCTGACGGACATGAAGGGCTCGGAGAGCTCGCCTGCGTGGAGGCCCGACGGCCAGTGGATCGGTTTCCTCTCCAGCAAGGGCGGTTCCACCCAGCTGTGGGAGGTCAGGGCCGACGGCAAGAAGATGCGTCAGGTCACGGATGTCGAGGGGGGTATCGCGAACTTCCGATACTCGCCCGACGGCACGCACATTTCGTTTACGGCTGACGTGAAGCTCGACAAGACCGTGAACGACCTCTACGCCGACCTTCCCGAAGCAGACGCCCGCATCATGGACGGACTGATGTACAGGCACTGGGACAGCTGGCACGACTACGCCTACAGCCATCTGTTCGTCGCGCCCTACAAGGACGGCTGGGTGGGCGACGCGGTCGACCTGATGAAGGGACAGCGGGTCGACACCCCGCTCAATCCGTTCGGTGGGGTCGAGCAGATCGCCTGGGGCCCGGATGGAAAGACCCTGGCCTACACCGCCAAGCTGACGACGGGCACGGACTACACCGTCAGCACCAACTCGGACCTCTTCCTGGTGGACATCGAATCCGGTGAAACGGTCAATCTGACCGAAGGGATGATGGGATACGATGTCGAACCGGTCTTCTCGCCGGATGGAGGACGGATCGCCTGGCTCAGCATGGAGCGGGACGGGTACGAAGCGGACCGCAACCGCCTGTTCGTACACGATTTAGCCGCGGGATCCAGCGTCGAGCTCACGTCGGACTACGACAACGACGCGCACTCTCCGGTCTGGTCCGCCGACGGCCAGACGATCTTCTTCACGAGCGAGTCCTGGGGCACCGTGCAGATCTTCACGGTTCCCGCCTCGGGCGGATCGGTCCGCCAGGTCACCGACGGGGTGTTCGACTACGTGTCCCTGGACGTGGCGCAGCTCGAGGGCAGTGAGATCCTGGTTGCGGCGCGCCGTTCGATGTCCTCGCCCAACGAGATCTACCGTGTCGATTCCGGGTCCGGCGAGGCGCAGCAGATCACGTTTGCCAACCGCGAGATTCTGGCCGGCGTGGAGCTCGGCAGGGTCGAAAAGCGAATGGTCGAGGCCACGGACGGGGGCGAGATCCTGACGTGGGTGATCTATCCGCCGGGATTCGACCCCGCCCGCCGCTACCCCGCCCTCCTGTATGCCCAGGGAGGGCCGCAGGGAACCGTCTCACAGTTCTTCTCGTACCGTTGGAACTTCCAGCTCATGGCCGCGCACGGATACATCGTGGTGGCGCCGAACCGGCGTGGAGTTCCCAGCTTCGGGCAGGAGTGGAAAGAACAGATCTCCGGCGACTGGGGCGGGCAGGCGATGCAGGACCTGCTGTCCGCGATCGATGATGTCGCGGCCGAGCCCTACGTGGACGAATCGAGGCTGGGCGCGATCGGCGCAAGTTTCGGTGGCTATACCGTCTATTGGTTGGCGGGCAATCACGAGGGTCGCTTCAGCACCCTCGTGGCGCACGCGGGTGTATTCAACCTCGAGAGCATGTATGGCGCGACCGAGGAGATGTTCTTCGTGAACTTCGACCTCGGGGGCGCCTACTGGGATCGTCCTGCGAGCTATGAGAAGTTCTCCCCCCACAAGTTCGTCCAGAACTGGGACACCCCGCTCCTGGTCATCCACGGCGAAAAGGACTTCCGGGTTCCGATCGGTGAGGGCATGCAGGCGTTCGCGGCGGCTCAACTCCAGGGCATTGAGAGCCGGTTCCTGTACTTCCCGCAGGAGGGACATTGGATCCTGTCCCCCCAGAACGGGATTCTGTGGCACAGGGTGTTCTTCGACTGGCTGGGCCGGTACCTGCAGCCCGTCAGCTGAGCCGGTCCAGACGGGAGCAAGGGACGAGGGGTGGGGCCGGTGGTCCCGCCCCTTTGTCGTGTATGGCTCAGGCGTCGCCGCGAACCGCCGTCATCCTGGCCACGATCCTGGTGGCGAGGGCACGCGGAAAGAAGCGGGGCAACGTAGTTCCCACCCGGTTGAACAGGCCCGGGATCACCAGGCGACGGCCCTTCATCATGCCGGCGTACCCGGCACGGGCCACTGCCGCGGCATCCCCCGTGACCATTCGCCCCCCGATGGGAGCGTGTTCCATTCCGGCTCGTTTCTGAAACCCGGTGACCGTCGGCCCCGGACAGAGCGTCGTGACGGTCACCCCGGTGTGGCGCAGTTCCTCGGCCAGCGCTTCGGAAAACGACAGGACGTAGGCCTTGGTTGCGAAGTACACGGCCATGAAAGGCCCGGGCTGGAATGCAGCGGTGGATGCGACGTTCATGATTCGACCCTGGCCGCGGGCCACCATCCGTTCCGTGTACAGGCGTGTGAGGTGGGTGAGGGACGAGATGTTGACCTCGACCATGTCCACCTGCGCCCCCGTGTCGGATCGAGCGAAGCGCCCCATGGTCCCGAACCCGGCGTTGTTGACCAGCACGTCTACCTGGAAGTCAGCCTCACGCAGGACGTCGGCGATCCGGTCCGGGCTCTCCGGGGCGGACAGGTCGGCCGGGACCGCAAGCGCCCGGACACCGAAGTCCTCGCCCAGGTCGGTCGCGATCTTCTTCAGCTGGTCCGCTGACCGGGCAACCAGCGCCACATCGTGCCCCTCGCGTGCCAGGATCTTGGCCAGCTCGTAACCAATGCCACTCGAGGCCCCAGTGACCAGGGCGCCGGGCCTGACTCGAGTCACGATCAGACCTCGGAGTACCGGAAACAGTCGACCGCGTGGTCGTTCACGAGCCCCGCGGCCTGCATGTAGGCGTAGCAGATGGTCGGACCCACGAACTTGAAGCCACGCCTCTTCAAGTCCCGGCTCATTGCCGTCGACTCATCGGTCTCGGCCGGGAGGTCCGACATGTCCTTCCACGCGTTCCGGATCGTGCGACCGTCGGTGAACCGCCAGATGTACTCGTCGAAGGTGCCGAACTCACCCTGGACCTCGAGAAAGGCCCGGGCGTTGCCGACGGCCGATCGGACCTTGAGCCGGTTCCGCACGATCCCCGGATTCAGCAGGAGGGCCTCCAGGTCGGATTCGTCGAACCGGGCCACCGCGACAGGATCAAATCCCGCGAATGCGTTCCGGTACTCCTCCCGCTTTCGCAGGATGGTCTCCCAACTCAAGCCGGCCTGCGCCCCCTCGAGAATCAGAAACTCGAAGTGCATCCGGTCGTCATGGACGGGGACACCCCACTCTTCGTCATGATAGGATCGCATGTCGTCGCCCGACCCTGCCCACGCGCAGCGCCGCTTCACGCCAGCCCCACCACGCGATCCACTTCCGACTCGTACTGCTCCATGGAGAGGCGACCCTCGACGAAACGCTCTTGCAGAGCCCGAACGTGCGCCTCCGCTGCCCGGAGCCTGGACGGACGACCCGCGATCGTTCCGGGCAGGCCGTGGCTGAATCCCGGGGCGACGGCCTTGACGGCACCCTCGTGCCTGCCGCAGATGCACGCCCGGCCCTGGATACGGCGCTTGTGACACGCGACGCGGCAACCCACACCCACCGCGCAGAACGACACCAAGCAGAAGACCCACGCTCCAAACAGTATCCCGATCATTCTTCTTCCGCCCCGTTTCCGGATGTCCCGGAGGACTTGCCCCCGCTGCCCACGTTCTCGATCTCTCGCGCCGCCTTCTCGAGGATCTCTCGCAGTCGGTCCATCGAGTCCTCGTCCCCTACCCGGCGTATCGACTGCTCGAAGCTGGCGTGCGCCAGTCGCATGAAGGACCTCGTTACGTCGGTCATCGGCGCACCCGAGAAGTGCTTCGCGAAATCCCCGATTCTGTGCAGGATCTGCTCGACACGATCCTGGTTGCTGTCCAGGAATTCGCGACCTTCCCCGGTGATGGTGTAGACCTTCCGCCCGTCCGCCTCTTCGCTGCTCACATAGCCATCGTCTTCGAGCGACTGCAGCGTCGGGTAGACGGAGCCGGGACTGGCCGTATAGGCGCCGCCGGAGGTCTCCTCCAGGGCCCTCATCACCTCGTAGCCGTGCATCGGCCGATCACGAAGCAGCTCGAGAACCATGTACTTGAGGTCGCCGCGGTCGAATATCCGCCAGCGGAAGTTCGGCTTGCCGAAGCCGGAGGCGCCGGGTCCGAACATGGATGACCACGGGTTGGATCCCTTGTCGAACTTGGCATGCATTCGGCTATTCTCCACGGCCAGGCCACCGGCCTTACGAGTATTACGCGATATATCGATAAGTATAACGTAACGATATATCGGAACTCGTCAAGGGGCAGCGTGAAGTGGAGGACGGCGAGGCAGGAAACCGCCCTTGCCGACCGTTGAGAAGAGGTCAGTGGTGGCGGAGGGCCTCCATCGGATCCACCCGTACGGCACGGTGAGCCGGGATGTAGCTCGCAAGCAGCGTCACCACGGTCAGGAGCACCCCGACGGCGAGGAAAGTGGCCGGATCCGTCGCCGTCACTCCGGTGAGCAGGCTCGCGACCGCCCTCGTGAGGGCCAGCGACACGAGGAGTCCGACGATCACTCCGGCGATCGCCAGAGTAACGCCCCGTCGAAACACCATCCGGAGTATGTGCGGACTCTCGGCCCCGAAAGCCATGTACACCCCTATCTCATGCGTGCGCTGCCGGACCAGGGATGAGATGACGCCGTACAGACCGACCGACGCGAGCACCAGCGCCACGCCGGCGAAGATGCCGATCAGGATCATGGCAAACCGGGTCGGCCCCTTGGCCAGACGGACGTACTCCTCCATCGTGGTCACGGCGGCTACCGGCATGTAGGGATCCAGCTTCGCGACCTCCGCGCGGATGGCCGGGACCAGCGCTGCCGGGTCCTTCTGGGTACGTACGGCCATCGTCACGTTGAAGAAGGCTCCCTGCAGGCGATACGGGAAATAGATCGTTTCCCTGCCCAGCGTGCGTGGATCCTGGGACCGGACGTTCTCGACCACGCCGACGACCTTGACCCACGTCTGTCTCGGGCCGGTCCCATCGAAAGGACTGATCACGGCCTGGAGGTAGCGACCGACCGGCTCCTCGCCGGGCCACGCCCGCGCCGCGAGTGTACGATCCACGACTACTACATCCGCCGCGCCGTCGT
>JBDHBK010000062.1:0-8214 GCA_039592635.1 Gemmatimonadota bacterium | reverse complement strand
TGCCCGTAACTGGTCCGGAACTTCAGATTCCCGAGCACATCGGTCAGTGACTCCGGCAGATCGTGGATGCCCAGGTCGTAGAGCACTTCCTCCGCCGCCTCCAACATCTCGCCCTTCACGTCCTCCGCCGCCTTCTCGACCACCTCTTCGATGCGCCCCGGGTGGATCCTGCCGTCCACCACCAGGCGCTCCATGGCGATTCGCGCCACTTCACGTCGGATCGGATCGAAGCTGGAGAGGATGACCGCTTCGGGAGTGTCGTCCACCACGACATCCACACCGGTCGCCGCTTCGAAGGAGCGAATGTTGCGGCCTTCCCGCCCGATGATGCGCCCCTTCATATCATCACTTGGGAGGGGGACCACGGAGACTGTGATCTCCGACGAGTGGTCCACCGCGAGACGCTGGACGGACATCGCGATGATCTTCCGAGCCTCCCGCTCCGCGTCCCGACGGGCTCGCTCCCTGATGTCGCGGACGGTCCTGGAGGCCTCCGCCTTCGCCTCGTCCTCGATTCGCGAGACGAGCTCGGCCCGGGCCTCCTTCACCGTGAGGCCGGCGATCTTCTCGAGCCTCACCGTCAGCTGCGCTCTCTCCGACTTGAGCTGCTCCTGCGCGGCCTTCAGCTCCTCGCGGCGCTGCCCGGCCTCTTCCTCGCGCTGCGCCACGCGCTCCTGGCGCTGGTCCAGCACGTCCAATTTGCGTTCGAGACCCTCTTCCTTCTCACTCAGGCGCTTGTCCGTCTTATCCAGCTCCGCGCGCCTCTGCTCCGCTTCCTCCAGCAGCTCCTGCTTCAGGCGGTAGCCCTCTTCCTTGCCCTGGAGTTCCGCCGCACGCCGCAGATTGTCGGCCTCAGTGCCCGCTGCCTCGAGTATTCCCGCGGCTTCATCTTCTGCGGTGCGCCTGGCCGCCTTTGCCCGTCGCACCTCCAGTGCGCGACCGCCGAATACGCCCACGACCAGAGCGGCGGCCGCCGCGAGGATGGTGATGAGGTTCTCCATCGCTGACTCCATCTATCGATAAGGAAGGGATCCGGGCAGACGTCGTCGCCTCTACGAGGCCCGCCCCCGTCCCACAACCGCGATCCGATCGCCAACCCCACAAGAAAAAGGGCCGGCGGCCTCCACGAGGCCCCGCCGGCCCGATGCACGGCATTGCAAACGCGAGCGCTGTCGCGCGAGCCGTGCGATCTATACGTCCACCTGACCGTTAGCGATAGCCAGCGTCCGCCTCGTACGTCACTTCAAGTTGCCCGATCAATCGCCGGTTGGCAAGCCGCCGGTGCCGCCATTCACGACCGATCCAACCCGCTCTCTGAGCGCCGTAACCCGATCCAACACTCCACCCGAGTACTCGGTCAGCTCCCTGCGGGTTCGGAACAACTCGTCCGTGATCTGCAAGGCTGCAAGCACTGCCGCCCGGTGCGGCTCAGCCACCTGGCCGCGAACGTGCGCCTGCTGAACCGCGTCGTCCACGTAGCGCGCGCATTCCAGCGTGTACTCCTGGGGAGCGTCGGTGCGAATTGCGTATTCCTCCCCGAAGATGGTGACCCGGACCGTGGCCTTCTCGGCTCCATCGCTCATCGTGTCACTCCTCAGCCCGCGGACTCGTCTTCCATCACGATCAATCGGCCCCGAATGCGTTTCGCCCGGGTGTGAGCTTCTCTCAGCACTTCCTTCAAGCGGAAGTTCTCTTCAGTGAGTGCCTGCAGGCGGTTTCCCAGAGAGGTCGGGTCCGAGACATCGACCCCTGACCGCTCGAGCAAGCCCGTAAGACGGGCGTGCTCACCTTCGGCGAGCGAGGTCCGACCCCTGTATTCCTCCAGCTCTCGAACGAGTCGATCGATGCTCTGTTCGAGCACGCCGAGTTCCCGCTCGATCGCGGCGGGATCACGAGGAGCGGATTCTGGCATTGAATCGTTCCTCCAGGTTAGCGGTAATCGAGTTCAGCCCTTCTTCAACGTCCACGTCGCGAAGCGTCCGGTCCGAGGCCCTGAACACGAGGCGCCAGGCCAGGCTGCGCTGTCCGTCCCCGATCTTGTCACCCTCATAAACGTCGAACAGGGTCAACGATTCCAGCGTGTCCGGACCCGCATCTCGGATCGTGGCCGCAACACTCGCTGCGGGCACCGAGCGATCCAGAAGAAGCGCCAGGTCCCTGGTCACCGCCGGGAACGTCGGCAAGTCGGTGTAGGAACGAAGATCTTCGAGCTGCACCGAGTCAAGCCTGAACTCCGCAGCATACACTGGCGCCGCCCACACCGGCGCATCCAGCGCGTCGTCCCGTACGCGACCCGCGACTCCAATCAGACGCTCACTCTCGAAGATGCAGAATGATTCCTCCCCGAGCCACCATCCCCAGCCGAAGGGGAGCCCGTCGCCGAGATCTTCAGGCTCACCCGGAAGAATCTCGCCGAGCCCCAGATCGGCCACAACGTCCTCCAACGACCCCTTCAGGTCGGCCACATCGAGGTCGCCCTCGGACCCGCTCCAGTGTGGTGGCCGACTCAGCCCGGTCAACACGAGAGCGACGCGAAGCTCCTCGATGACGGGCAGGTCGGACCCTGGTCGACTGTCCTGCGCATCACTCGTCGACTGGAACACGGTGCCGATTTCGTACAGTCGTACGTCGCGATGTCCCCTGGACCAGTTGTGCTCCACCCTGCCCAGCAGGACCGGCACCATGTCCGTGCGAAGAACCGACTCGGCCTCCGACAGCGGCTTCAGCAGACGAGCCGGCCGGCCCGAGGTCCTGGATTCCGGCACGAAAGTGGAACTGCGGGCCTCCAGCATCCCGGCCGAGGCCAGCACGCGCCTCACACGGTCCGCGCGCTGCCAGGCCGGACTGTCCGGGACTGCGCTCGGCCGCATGGCGCGCGCTTCCTGCGGAAACGATTCGTAGCCGTACCGACGAGCTACCTCCTCCAGGAGATCCGCCTCGGTGCGAACGTCGTTCCGCCAGCCCGGAACGGTCACCTCCAGGATTGCCGGTGTCTCCGCGCCCGACTCGATGACGGTGACCTCGAAGCCGAGGGGTTCGAGCAGCGCAGCGATCTGATCGCCCGTCAATGTCAGCCCCAGGACCGCCCGGACACGCGAGGGACGGAGCCTCACTGGAGGCGCTGAAACCGGTCCTCGGCCGACGCGAATCGCCTCGGCGTCCGCCACTCCGCCCGCCGTCGCGGTGATCAACTCGACACAACGCCGAAGCGCTCCTTCCATTCCGGACTCGTCGATTCCGCGCTCGAACCGGTACGATGCGTCCGTCGCCAGACCCGTCGCTCCGGCCGTATGTCGCGTATGGCGCGGGTCGAATGCAGCGCACTCGATCAGGATGTCGGAGGTCTCGGCCGAAACCTCCGAATCGGCCCCTCCCATCACGCCGGCCAGGGCGACGGGGCGCTCCGCATCCGCAATCACGCTGACTTCCGGACCGAGCTTGTGGCTGGCTCCGTCGAGCGTGGTGTGCGCCTCGTTCCGCGCCGCGCGAACACGGATCTCCGGGCCGGCGAGCCGGTCCAGGTCGAACGCGTGCAGGGGCTGGTTCAGCTCGAGCAGCACGTAGTTGGTGGAGTCGACTACGTTGTTGATCGGTCGAGACCCTGCGGCACGAAGGCGGGCCTGCAGCCATTCCGGGGATGGTCCCACGGTCACGCCGCGCACGATGGCCGCCAGGTAGCGGAAGCAGCGATCCCCGTCCTCAATGGTCACGCTCACCCCACCGGCCGCGGCCGACTCCTCACCGGACTGCCAGTGTGGAGACCAATCGGGCCCTCCGACCGGGGGAAGCACAAGGTCATTCACGCCACCCGGAGCGAGCTCACGCGCCACCCCGGCATGGCACGCCAGGTCGATGCGGTTCGGCGTGAGGTCCACCTCCAAACGCGCGTCCGGTAGCCCGAAAGCTTCCACGAAAGACTCGCCGGGCGTGTGTTCGTCACCGAGACGCATGATGCCCGCCGCATCACGCCCCAGGCCGAGTTCCTTTTCGGAACACAGCATCCCGTTGCTCTCCTGCCCACGGATCTTGCGGCGCTCGATCTTGAAGCCGCCCGGCAGAGTGCCCCCCGCCGGTATGAACGGGTAGAAAGCGTTCTCCACGACGTTGGGAGCCCCGCAGACCACTTCGAGCGTGTCGCCTCCCCCGGCGTCCACCCGACACAGCGACAGCCGGTCCGCGTTCGGGTGTTTTCCGACCTCCACAACCCGAGCCACGACCACGTCGTGGAGTTCCTGACCCACCAGCTCGGCTCTGTCGACTGGAACGGCGCGCGCGCTGAGCGCATCGGCCAGTTCGTCGGCCGATCCTTCGATGGAAGGGGCCAGGGCGCGAAGCCAGTTGACGCTGATGTCCATCAGGCGAACTGCTCGAGGAAGCCCACGTCGGCTTCGTACAGGAGTCGAATGTCAGGGATTCGGTACCGGAGCATGGCGATCCGGGCGGGGCCCATTCCGAACGCATAACCCGTATATCGCTCGGGATCGTACCCTACGGCCTCGAACACGGCCGGATTCACCATGCCACTGCCCATGATCTCGATCCAGCCGGTACGCTTGCAGGCCGCGCAACCGGAGCCTTCGCAGATGAAACAGCTCACGTCCACCTCGGCCGAAGGCTCCGTGAACGGGAAGTACGATGGGCGAAAACGCGTCCGCGCCGAAGCCCCGAAAAACCTGTGGACGAAGTAGTCGATCGCTGCACGGAACTCGATGAAGTCGATCCCTTCATCGACAGCCAGGCCTTCGACCTGCTCGAAGGCGGGGGCATGCGAGGCATCATAGGGATCTCGCCGGAAGACCATCCCGGGCGCCAGGATTCGAACCGGTGGCTCGTGTTCCATCATCACACGCGCCTGAACAGGCGACGTGTGCGTCCTGAGCAGCAGTCCCTCGTCGAGGTAGAACGTATCGTGCATGTCCGCCGCGGGGTGATCGAGCGGAATGTTCAAGGCGGTGAAATTGTGCCAGTCCGTCTCGACCTCCGGCCCGGCGGCTCGCGTGAACCCCAGTTCCTTGAAAATCTCGCAGATTTCGTCGATCACCACCGTGACCGGGTGGACGCCGCCGCGCCACTGCCGACGCCCCGGCAATGTCAGGTCCGGCCCACCTTCTTCTTCCGGCTCGAGCAGCGACGCCAGTTCGTCCACGCGCATCTCGAGCGTCGTTTCCAGCGTCTTCTTGACCCGGTTCGCCGTCTTGCCAGCTTCCGGACGCTCCTCTGCCGGCAGGCTCTTCAGGCCGGACAGGGCGCGCGACAGAAGCCCGTTGCGTCCCAGAAACCGGACCCGAGCCTCCTCAATAGACTCGGGGTCCTCGGCCTCCTGAATCGCCTCGAGCGCCTCGATCCGGATGGACTCGAGGGTCTCTTTGAGGTTTCCCTGCTCGTCCTTCGAGCTCAATGCGAGTGCTCTTTCGCGAGTTTGGCCAGCTCAGCGAACGCCTCCGGCTCTCGAACCGCGAGATCGGCCAGCGCCTTCCGGTTCAGATCCACGCCAGCGCTCTTGAGACCCGAAATGAACCGGGAATAGGAGAGGTCGTGCTCGCGGCTCGCCGCGTTGATCCTGGCGATCCACAATCGGCGGAAGTCCCGCTTGCGACGCCGGCGGTCGCGGTACGAGTAGGCCCATCCGCGCTCGACGGCATTCTTCGCCGTGCGATACAGCTTGGATCGAGCGCCGAACTGGCCGCGGGCCTGCTTGAGTACCTTCTTCTTGCGCTTATTTCGAGCGACGCTCGAGGTCACACGCGCCATATCGATATCCTCTTCTTTCTATATTCCAATGCTGCGAAGCCACATCCGGACTGCCTGTCGGTGCAGCGTCCCCTGCTCTGCGGGCTCAGCCCCCGAGCAACCGGCGTACCCGGCTCTCGTCGGCCTTCGAGACGAGCGTCTTCTTGCGGAGATTGCGCTTCCGCTTCGGACTCTTCTTCGTCAGGATATGGCTGTGAAAAGCCTTGTTACGACGAAACTTCCCCGATCCGGTCTTCCGAAACCGCTTGGCGGCAGACCGGTTGGTCTTCTGCTTTGGCATCTGGCTCTACCCTTTCTGACTATCCTTGGGACCGATGAGCATTGTCATGGTCCGGCCTTCCTTGCGTATGTCCGACTCGACGTTGCCGAGTTCCTCGAGCTCGCCTTTGACCCGCTCGAGAACTCGCACGCCCAGCTCGGGGTGTGTCATCTCCCTGCCCCTGAAGCGAAGCGTGAACTTCACCTTGTCTCCATCATCCAGGAAACGTCTCGCGTGTCGGAGCTTGAAGCCGAAATCGTGATCCTCGATCTTCGGCCGCATCTTGATTTCCTTCACGTGGATGATGTGCTGCTTCTTCTTCGCCTCTTGCGCCTTCTTCGCCTGTTCGTACTTGAACTTCCCGTAATCCATGATCTTGCACACGGGTGGGCGCGAGTTGGGTGCCACCTCCACCAGGTCCAGGCCCTGTTCCGCCGCCATCGCTCGGGCCTCGTCGGTCGCGATGATGCCCAACTGCTCTCCGTCGCCGTCGATCAGGCGGATCGGACTGATGCGAATTCTGTCGTTTACGCGCAGCTCGTCTTGGCTCACTTCACCTCTTCCAGGGCCGTAGTGCATCCGTCGCCGACTCGCCAGGCCCGAGGCAGATCGACAACCACGAAAAATGCCCGTTCGACATGAGCCGAGCGGGCATACACGACGCGGCAGCGACCCAGCGAGGATCGCGCCATCGTGTTTTACCCGGCGGCTGTTGACCGAGCCCGGGGGCTGCGGTTCGCCGAAAGGTGGGAGCAAAGGCTCCACTTTCCGTGTTTTCAGGGTGGCCAAGGTATGACCGGTCCCCGGAAGTGTCAACGACAGGAGCCGTTGCCGACCCCTGTGGAACCGGGTTCACAGGTGAGACGCAAGTCAGACGGCTCCTGCTTGCCGCCATGTAATCTTTTTAGGTCGAGCGGCAAATAGAATATGAGGCCAGTTACGGACGTCCGCCCGAACGTGCGGGCCGGTCTGGTTTCGCTCACGCTTAAAATCTGAACCGGAGGCCGGTGCGGGGCGCAGCGAGCCGATTGGCTCGAACCGGTCTTCGGTCAGGTTTCTCTCCCGTCCAACGTTCCCTTCCCACGATGTGTCATAGGTACGAGAACACTTTCGAGTGACGGCTACTCGCCTGCGACGACGAACCGGTGACACAGGAACAGGACATGCGCACCCACGAGGCACTCTACGACTCCACCACACGCCGGATCCTCGTCCTGGCCTGGGCCGTGGTCGCGATCGTTGCCCTTGCGCTGGGCGCCTCCGGCTGCGCCAGCGAGGCGCCGGCCAGCGGCTGGGGCGGTACGGTGGACACGCTCAGCAGCGGCCAGG
The DNA here is from genome assembly GCA_039592635.1 of Gemmatimonadota bacterium. Lineage (GTDB taxonomy): Bacteria > Gemmatimonadota > Gemmatimonadetes > Palauibacterales > Palauibacteraceae > Benthicola. The sequence continues at coordinate 875 of JBDHBK010000062.1, read as the reverse complement.
TCTCCGTCTACAATCCCGTCGGCTCCCTGTGGCCTGCCGGCGATGGTTGGTTGCTCGAAGAGGAGCTCAGAATCGGCACGCTCGAGGGCACCGGGCCCGACATGTTAGGGGCGATCACCGACTTCGACGTCGATCGCTACGGACGTTTCTGGCTGTTCGAGGGGCAGGCCCAGGAGATCCGCGTGTTCGACTCGAACGGTGCCTTCGTCCGGACGGTGGGCAGGAAGGGAGAGGGACCGGGTGAGTTCAACCAGGTGATCGGGATGACCTGGGGGCCGGACGAGCACCTGTGGCTCGTGGACCCATCGAACAATCGCCTTTCGGTCGTCGACACGACCGGCTCCTTCGTCGACAGCCACCCCACGATCGGCGGCATCGTGGTCATGCCCTGGCCGGGGGGATTCGACGACGCCGGGCAATTCTACACCTACGGTGTGGACACTGCGGTAGACGATGACTTCGCCCTCGTCATGGTGCGCCACGGACGCGACCTCCAGCCCATCGACTCCGTAGCCCCTCCAGAGTACCCCGGTGAGCGGGAGTACTACGAGATCAAGAACGAGAGCAGCTGGATGATGACGGGTGTCCCGTTCACTTCGTCCATGGAGTGGCGTATGGGCCGCGACGGTACCTATTGGGGAGGGCTGACGGGAGAGTACCGGATCTTCCAGCTGAGCTGGAAGGGCGACACCCTCCGCTCGATTCGCAGGGACTACGAGCCGTTGCCGGTGACTCAAACGGACCTGGAGGAGGCCAGAGAGAGGCTGGACTGGTTCATAGAGGCCGGAGGCAAGGCTGACTGGTCCCGTATTCCGGCCACCAAGCCCGCCTTCGAGGACTTCGTGATCGACGAGGATGGATACATCTGGGTTCAG
>JBDHBK010000061.1:0-8285 GCA_039592635.1 Gemmatimonadota bacterium | reverse complement strand
TCCTTCGTCCGGTTCTTTACCGGGGAAAGCTGTTCTCTCCTACTCTTCTAATTCATTCTTAGTAGTAATAGTAGGGGCCGTGGAAACGTGGAGAACGTGACCATGTCTCCCTGATCCGCGCTTCCGGACAGGCCGTCGCCTCAGCCGGCTCCTGTGTATCATCCGGGAAAAGTAGCTGAGCCGTCCACATCTATCCACCGTCCATTCGGTTTCCGCCGATGGAATGCCCGGCAGTCAACGGGTTTTCAACGCGTCCCTGGTGAAAACCCCGCGGGCCGTTCAGTGAGCGAGTTCATCTTGTAGACGGTGGACGCGGGCGCGGAACTCCACATTCGAGGCCATTTCGGCTTCGACCTTGTTTACGGAGTGGATCACCGTCGAGTGATCCCGACCCCCGAACAGGGCCCCGATCTCCGTATAGGGCAGGTCGAGAGTGGTCTTGATCAGGTACATCGCGACCTGGCGTGGTACCGTCAGGGGTTTCGTACGACGCTTGGAAACCAGGTTCTCGACAGAGACACCCCAGGCATCGGCGGTCTTCTGCCGAATCTCGATCGGCGTCACCCGTGCCCCGATCTCTTCCTCCAGGCGCGGACCGAGCGCTTCCCGGGCCAGCTCGAGCGAGATCTCTCTCCGGGTAAGTGAGCTGTAGGCAAGAAGTTTGATGACGGCGCCCTCCAGCTGCCGGACCGAGGCCTTGCGGTTGCGGGCGATGAACTCGATGACGCCCTCGTCGAGCGTGAGACGATCTTCGGCAGCCTTCTTCTGGAGGATCGCGACCCGCGTCTCGAAGTCCGGTGGCTTGATGTCGGTGACCAGGCCCCACTCGAACCGGGAGACCAGGCGCTCCTGGAGTCCGGGGATCTCCTGTGGTGGGCGGTCACTCGTAATGACGATCTGCCGATGGGCGTCGTACAGCGAGTTGAACGTGTGAAAGAACTCCTCCTGCGTTCCCTCCTTGTTTCCAAGGAAGTGCACGTCGTCCACCAGGAGCACATCGATCCGCCGGTAGCGCTGTCGGAAATCGGCCGTGCGCCCACTCTGGATAGCGGTGATCATCTCGTTGGTGAACTGCTCGGAGGGGACGTAGGCAATCTGGGTATCGGGGGCCCGCTGGAGGATCTCGTGCCCTATCGCGTGCATGAGGTGTGTCTTGCCCAGGCCCGTGTCCCCGTAGATGAAAAGGGGGTTGTAGAGCTGAGCCGGCGAGTCGGCTACTCCTCGACACGCGGCGGCGGCCAGCTGGCTGTTGCCGCCGACCACGAACCGCTCGAAGGTATAGCGTACGTTCAGGCCCGCCTGCCGCGCGCCCTCGATCGCCGTGCGCGCCGGAGCCGCCGCCGGGGCGGCCTCCGGAACCGGTTCGATGTCTGCCGCAGGCTTGTCCGTGCCGAACTCCGGGAAGACGAGCCGTTCCCCGGCCCCATGGTGTTCGAACCGCAGATCGAGAGGACGACCGAGGGTCTTCCCCGCCAGGTCCCGGAGCAAGTCACCGTACTTGTCCTCGATCCACTCCACGGCGAAGCGGGTGGGTGCGGCTACGACGAGGGTGTCGTCAGCCAGACCCACGGCCTCGGTGGAGGCCAGCCACGTGCGAAACGTCTGCTCGGGCAGCACGTCCCGCGCGGCGGTTACGATCGAAGTCCAGACCTCGGCGGCCGTCAGCTCCATGGGTGCCCAATTGATTGGGAAGGTACACGGGGCCGTCCATTGTAGAGAGCAAGCCAGACACTGTCAATTTTCCGGGGGACGTCTCGAAAGCACGGGAGCGGAGGCGGCGAATATGATTGACACCGCAGCGGATCGCCCCTACTTTCCGAGGCTCTCTGTCAAATGAGCGGGGCGTGGGCCCCGATGCACGAGCGAGAAGATAATGCAGCCGACGTTCAGAAATCCAAGCAGACGCAAGAGGCTGAAGGACCATGGCTTCCGGGCTCGTATGAAGTCAAAGGCCGGTCGCAAGGTGCTCGCCCGCCGTCGTCGTAAGGGACGCCACTCCCTGACGGTGAGCGACGAAATCAGCCCGAAGCACCGCCGGTAGTCCCCCGCTAGCGATCGCCCGACCCTTGGGTGACGGCCTCCGTTTCCGGTACCCCAGATCGGCCCGGCTACGGCGCGGGCCGGAAATCCGAGCCCTTCTTCGAAAGGGTTCGAGGAGGCGGTGCGGACCGCTCGAGGTCTATCGAAGAGACTCCCCGACCGAATCGGCACGGGCCGGCATCGTCGTTCCCCGCTACGGACACACGATCGTTCAGCGCAACCGCCTGAAACGCAGGTTGCGCGAAGTCGTACGTACCGAGTGGTTGGTGGAGGCGCAGAACGAAAGGCCGGTGCCGGAGATCCTCGTTCGTGCCCGACCCGCCGCGTACGATGCAGAGGCGGGTGAACTGCGCGAGGCCTTGGGTCGGTGTCTGGGGGGCGGATGAAGCGCTTTCTTCTTTTCTGGATTCGGGCCTACCAGGCCGGTCTGTCCCCGATACTGCCCGCGAGTTGCCGCTATACGCCGAGCTGTTCGGAGTACGCCCGTCAAGCCGTGGAGCGACACGGCGCGGCGCGAGGGACCTGGCTGGCCATGAAACGCCTGGGCCGGTGCCACCCGTTCGGAGGCCATGGCCACGATCCGGTGCCCGGAGCTGAACAAAGTGCCGTGTGGGCGAGCGACGAAACCATACCCGATAGAGGATAGATGGAGAAGCGAGTAGTGTTGGCCGTCGTGCTCACGATCGGCGTGATCTTCCTGAGCAACCTCCTGTTTCCGTCCCCGGAACCGCCACCGGGCCAGGTGGCGGCGGATTCGGCGCTGGTGGAGGGCGCGGACGCATCGGGCGTGCTCGATACAAGTGCACGGGCGGAGCGGGATACGGCCGACCGCGCGGACGTCACGTCGGCAGTGCCGGACCAGGAACGGGAGATCGGTGACCCGGCAGGGGAGCCCGCCGGCCTGACCGCCGATCTGTCCGAGCAGCCGGCCGATACCGTCACGGTGACGACCGACCTCATGAGGCTGCAGTTCTCGACGCGCGGCGCCTCGCTGATGTCCGCCGAACTGCTGGAGTACGAGTCGTATACGCCCAACGGAACGGAGGACCACCCCGCGCAGCTGGTACGTGGCGGCGACCGTGTGTTCGGCTACAGGGTGGTCATCGCGGGCGACACGATTCGGCTGGACGGACAGTCGTTCACGGCAGACCGAACCGAGCTCACCCTGACGGAGATGCACCCCAGGGACTCGTTGGTTTTCCGGTATCCGTTCCCATCGGGCGCGGCCGAGTTCGTGGTCACGTACGGGTTCGAGATCGACAGTTACCTGGTCGATGTCTCGGGCAGGGTGGAGGGGATCGGTGATCGGGGCTACTCGATTCTCACCTCTCTCGGGCAGGGCCTGAGGACGAACGAGAAGGACGCGCAGGACGACCTCAGGCAGCTGGCATATGTGGTGCGCGGACAGGACGGTCGAATTGAATCGGTCAACCTGGACAAAGTCGAGCCTGGTACCCTCCAGACGGCGGACGGTGGCCCGTTCGACTGGGTCGCGGTGAAGAACAAGTACTTCGTGATCGCGCTGGTGTCACCGGAGGCGGGCCCGGCTTTCGGTGGCATGCTCGTGATGGGGGAGCCCGCAGAGCACTCGGCGCGCATGGTGGCCTCGCAACCGGCTCCCGCCGGCAGCGGCTTCGGCTTCCAGGCCTACATGGGGCCGCAGGAGTACGGACGCCTCGAAGCCGTCGGTCGTTCCCGCGACCTCGAACACGTGAACCCGTATGGCTGGCGCTGGATGCGCCCCATCATCAGACCACTCGTCGGGATCGTGATGGTGATCCTGGAGTGGATGCACAACTTCCTCGGACTGGCGTACGGGTGGGTGCTGATTCTGTTCGGGGTCGCGATGCGGGTGGTGCTGTTCCCGCTGTGCCAGAAGTCGATGCGATCTCAGATGGCCCAGATGCAGGTGCAGCCTCTCATGAAGGAACTGCAGGCCAAGTACAAGGACGAGCCGCAGAAGCTGCAGTCGGAAATGATGAAGCTGTACAAGGAGCACAACGTGAATCCGTTGGGCGGGTGTCTCCCGATGCTCCTGCCGATGCCGATCCTGTTTGCGCTGTTCTTCGTATTTCAGAGTACGATCGAGTTCAGGGGGGTGCCCTTCCTGTGGCTTCCCGACCTCTCCCTGAAGGACCCGTACTACATCATCCCGCTTCTGATGGGCGGTTCCATGTTCCTGCTGTCGTGGATTGGGCAGCGTGGAATGGAAGCAAACGCGCAGATGAAGATGATGACCTACATGATGCCGGCCGTGTTCACCGTGATGTTCGCGAACTTCCCGTCCGGTCTGAACCTGTACTACGCCACGAGCAACCTGGCTTCGCTGCCGCAGCAGCTGTACCTGTCGAAGGAGCGCAGGGCGGCGAAGCGGAAGGCGGACCAGTACAAGGCGAAGGCAGGGAAAGACGATGGGGATGGTGGAGGGGGCGGATAGCATCCGCCGCTCGGAACACGTGATTCGCGCACCGGCACCGCTAAAGCTCTGACCGATGGCCAACGTCCCGACGATCGCGGCCATTTCGACACCTCCCGGACGCGGCGCCCTGGCCGTGGTTCGGGTGAGCGGCCCCGACGCGACCCCCATAGCCACCCGGCTGGGACTTCCCGGGGACGAGGCGCGCGTCGCCCGGCACGCAACGCTTCGACACCCCGCTACGGACGAACCGGTCGACGACGTGGTCGCGGTTCGCTTCACCGGTCCGGCCTCCTACACCGGCGAGGACATGCTGGAGATCAGCTGCCACGGCGGCTCCCTGGCCCCACAACTCGTGCTGGAGGCGGTATGTGCGGCAGGGGCCCGTCCAGCTGAACCCGGCGAGTTCACGCGGAGAGCCTTCCTGAACGGCAAGATGGACCTGATGCAGGCCGAGGCCACGCTCGACCTGATCGAAGCTCGCTCCGCCGCCATGCACAGGGCGGCACTCTTTCAGCTCGACAGGGGCCTGTCGCGCCGCATAGAAGAACTGCGGGAGGAACTCCTGGGCCTGCAGGCACTGATCGCCTACGACATCGACTTCCCGGAGGAAGACGACGGCCCCGTCCCCGCCGCGCGCATCGACGAGGCAGCGGGCCGCCTGGTAGGCGGTTTGAGCCGAATGCTGGAGCTGGCGCCCGAAGGGGAGCTGTTGCGGGATGGAGCGCTCACCGTCATCGCGGGCCGTCCGAATGCAGGTAAATCTAGTGTTTTCAACGCGTTACTGGGTTTTCAAAGAGCGCTTGTCACCGAAGAACCGGGAACGACACGGGACGCGATCGAGGCACTGATCAGCGTGGATGGGTACCCGTTTCGGTTGGTGGACACGGCGGGTCTGCGTGAGGACGCCGGACGAATCGAGGGAATGGGGATCGAGGTAGCCCGCGGGTACCTGCAACGCGCCGATCTCGTGCTGCTGTGTGTGGAGGCGGACAGGGTGCCGGGGTCGGATGAAGCGGGTTTCGTGGACGAACTCCTGGCTGATGGCGTCTCGCGGGTCGTGATCCTGCGTACGAAGGCAGACGTATGCCGGGGAGAGGTATCAGGGCTGGTGAGCAAACCGGTGCCGGAACTGGCGGTCTCCGCACTGACCGGAGACGGACTGCCGGAGGTGCGCGCCGCCATGCTCGCGCGGGTTTACGCTGGCATCCGGGGCGACGAGGAGACTCCCGTCGTCACACGGGCGCGGCACATCGAGCGTCTATCACAAGCTCGGGCTGACACTGCGGCGTTTCAGGAAGCCAGGAAGCGGGGCCTTCCGGCGGAAATAGCGGGCACGCACATCCAGGATGCGACCCTTGCTCTCGAGGACCTCCTCGGCGCAGTGAGCACCGAGGACGTTCTGGACAGGGTTTTCAGTGCTTTCTGTGTCGGCAAGTAGAACCCGGCGTCAGGCCGCGCGCTGACACCTCGGACAGAGATAGGTCCGCTTCCCCACCAGGCTCAACGACTCGAGCTCCGTCATGCAGCGCGGACAGGTGTGACCCGGTCGCCGCCGGTTGATCAGCCAACCGGGGTCGGAGTGAGCCGCCTGCCAGTGGAGAGTCGCCCGTCGCAGGACGCGTCTCAGATACTTGTGAACCAGCGTCAGCTGCTCGTCCGTGAGATCAGCGATCTTGCAGTCCGGACGGATACTCGCCTGAAAGCAGATCTCGTCCGCGTACTCATTCCCGATGCCGGCCACGACCTCCTCGTTCATCAGGAAACCCTTGAGAGAGGTCCTGCCGCGCGATCCGGCGAGCTGAATAAACCGGGAAGCGGTGAGTTCCTCGCTGAGGGGATCGAGGCCCAGGTTGTTTAGAACCCCGAGACCGCTAAAATCATCACCCTCAATGAGATAGACATCGCTCGCCGAGGCGGTGGAGGCGAAGCGAAGCTCGCGACCGGCGGCGAACTGCAGGCGGATCTTGCTGGTCTCGCGTGGGGGGGCGGTCTGCGATTCGAGGTACACTTCACCGTCGGTACCCATATCGAATACCAGGCTGACCTCGGAGCGGAAGCGCAGGACCACGTACTTCCCGTGCCTTTCGACCGTGTCGATGGCGTGACCCTGTATCTGTTCCGCGGCCCGATCGCCGTCGAGGTCCACCGTCTCAGCATCGTCGATCAAGACCACGGAAACGGTCTTGCCCGTGGCGTATCCGGCAAAGGCGTCGATCATTCGCTCGACGTCAGGTAGCTCTATCATCACGTGTTCTTCCTCGCGCGCAGGTGAGAGAATCTACGGGGATACACCAGGAAAACTGGAAAGTGCCCTCAGCGAATAACGCGAAAGTCCGGCGGCAAATCAACCGCCGGCTGTACCGCGGACACCCGGGTCACGCGCGACCCGTGCGGTCCACGCCGGAGGCTGGCCAGGAAGTCGGCGATCGTTCCCGGCGGTCCAGCCACGTGCACTTCCACTGCGCCGTCGGCGCGATTGCGGACGGTGCCACGCAAGCCGAGGCCGGTAGCCTGCCGCCTCGTCCACCAGCGGAAACCTACGCCCTGTACGCGGCCTTCAAGGATGACTCCGGCGCTCGTTTCGGCGCTATTTGGCTGCATTGACCGTGGAGTCCTAGTTTGGCGGACCGGAAGGCGCGAAGTACGCTCGACGCGCCACCGGGTCACGCAGGTAGAGCCCAGGAGAAGAATGTACTACGACGTGATCGTGATCGGCGGTGGACACGCCGGAACTGAAGCGGCGAACGCCTCAGCCCGGCTGGGCGTCCGTACGCTGCTCGTTACCTCGTTTCTGGCCCGGGTCGGCCAGATGTCCTGCAACCCGGCGATCGGCGGAGTCGCCAAGGGAACGGTAGCGCGAGAAGTCGATGCCATGGGAGGACTTATGGGCATCGCCGCGGACCGAACGACCATTCATTTCCGCATGCTCAATCAAAGCAAGGGCCCTGCGGTGTGGGCGCCCCGGGCGCAGTGTGACCGCGGCGGCTATTCAAGAGAGATCCGCGGGTTGCTGGAAGAGCAGCCAGGTCTGGAGCTGTACCAGGGGACCGTGGCGTCGTTGAAGATCGAGGGTGAGAGGGTGACGGGCGTAAGCTGTTCAGATGGCAGCGAGTTCGCCTCCCGGTGCGTCATCCTTACCGCGGGGACCTTTCTGAGAGGGAGCATACGAATAGGGGTCGAGCGTGAGCTGGCAGCCGGGAGGGCGGGGGACGCTCCCACGGTAGACCTCGCGGATCAGCTGCGGGACCTGGGCCTGGAGGCAAAGCGGTTCAAGACGGGCACCCCGCCACGAGTGGACGGCAGAACGGTGAACTTCGACCGCCTGGAAAGACAGGATGGAGAGGACGCGGGGTATCGCTTCTCCCACTGGGAGTCCGCCGAGCGCCTTCCGCGCCGGCCGTGCTGGATCTCCCGTGCGGGCGAGGAGGTTAAGCGGATCGTAGCGGAGAACCTCGGTCGGTCAGCGCTGTACGGGGGAATGATCGCATCACAGGGGCCGCGATACTGTCCATCGATCGAAGACAAGATCGTGAAGTTTCCCGATGCGGCGGGGCACCAGGTGTTCCTCGAACCTGAAGGGTTGGAGACGAGCGAGTTGTACGTGAACGGGTTGTCGACGTCGCTTCCCCCCGATGTGCAGCGCGAGTTCCTGGCGGTTGTGCCGGGACTCGAGGATGCGCGCATGACACAAGCAGGATACGCCATCGAATATGACTACTTCCCTCCCCTTCAGCTTCGTAACACCCTCGAGTTGAAGAACATCGGTGGTCTGTTCCTGGCGGGTCAGGTGAACGGAACCACAGGCTACGAGGAAGCCGCAGGCCAG
>JBDHBK010000060.1:0-8455 GCA_039592635.1 Gemmatimonadota bacterium | reverse complement strand
CCATCGCCTACGCCATCGCTGGAGAGACCTGGAGGCGCGGACGACCCGTCCACGCGTTCTCCGTGCGGAAGAAGCCGAAGAGGCATGGAACCGGCCAACGGATCGAGGGATGCTTCGAGCAGGGTGCGCGAGTCATCGTCGTTGAAGACGTCATCACGACGGGTGGCTCGGCGCTCCAGGCATGCGAGGCCGTTCGGCAGGAAGGTGGCACGGTCCTGGCGGTACTCGCAGCCGTAGATCGCCTCGAGGGCGGCCGTGAAACCATCGAGGCCGAGGGCCTCGTTGTTCACACCTTGTTCGGAGTTGACGAGTTCCAGGCATACGTCGCGAACCCGTCCGCTCCATTGAGAATAGACAGCTGATGCTGAAACAGACACTCCTGTTTCTGAGTGAGCGGAACGACTTGAAGAACGTCCTGTTCAAGCTCCCGTTCGCGAGCCACATGTCCGGACGTTTCGTCGCCGGAGACACGTCCGAGGAAGCCCTGGACGTGGCCAGGCAGTTGAACACCAGCGGGTTCCGGGTCACGCTCGACCTGCTCGGAGAAAGCGTGTCCGATCGCGCCGAAGCCGAGCGGGCTGCGGCCGAATACGCCGAGAGCCTGGCGGAGATCGATGCCCACGAGGCGGAGACCACCATCTCGCTGAAGCTGACCCAGCTCGGACTTGATATCGACACCGACTTCTGCTTCGAGAATCTCCTTGGCATCGTCCGACGGGCCGAGGAGCTCGGCAATTTCGTGCGGATCGACATGGAGGACTCGGAACACACGCAGACCACGCTCGACGTCTTCTACCGTGTGTTCGAACAGTACCGGAACGTCGGAATCGTGATCCAGTCCTACCTGTACCGCAGCGAAGACGACATTGCGCGGCTGGTCGAGCTGGGCGCATCGGTTCGGCTGTGCAAGGGGGCCTACAACGAGCCGGCGTCCGTCGCGTTTCAGGAGAAGAGTGAGGTGGATGCTAACTATGTCCGCCTCATGAAGATGCTGCTCGATGGGGGGGTGCCCACGGCGATCGCCTCACATGACGAGAGGATGATCGACGCTACATTGGAACACGTCTCCCGGAACGGGATACCGGATGACGCGTTCGAGATTCAGATGCTTTACGGTGTGAGGCGAGACTACCAGAGGCAGCTGGTGGCCAATGGCCTGAACATGAGGATCTACCTGCCCTACGGATCCCAGTGGTACTCGTACTTCATGCGCCGCATGGCGGAGCGACCGGCGAACCTCCTGTTCGTGGTGCGCGCCGCGATGGGCGATTGACGGCAAGGAGAGAGACGACGTGGTGACGTTCACGGATGGAGCGAAGGCCCACGTAGTGGCCTTCCTCGCGGAGGAGTCGGAACCCCTCGCGGTGCGGATCGAAGTGCTCGATTCCAGCCCGCTGGCCCCGCAGTACGACCTGGCGCTGATCGAGGAGTCCGAGAAGGAAGCCGGCGATCAGGTGTACGAGCAGGGGGGCTTCGAAGTGGTGGTCCCCCGGTCCAGCGTCGACCTCCTGCAGGGGGCGACGGTCGATTGGGTGGAATCGATGCAGGGCAGCGGCTTCAAGGTCGAAAACCCCAACATCGTGCCGATCGGTGAAGGCCTCGCCGAGGGCCCCCTCGCCGACCGGGTGAAGCAGGTCATCGAGATGCAGGTCAACCCGGCGATTGCCAGCCACGGCGGCAGCGTAACGCTCGTCGAGGTGCGCGACGATGTCGTCTATCTCGAGATGATGGGCGGGTGCCAGGGCTGCGGCATGGCCGCGGTCACGCTTGCCCAGGGCATCCGGCGGATCATCATGGAAAACCTGCCCGATGTGAAAGACATCGTGGACGTGACGAACCATGATGCGGGGGCCAATCCTTACTACTGAGCCACGCCCTGTCTCACGGAGCCCCCTCCGCGAACTGGAGATGCAAGAATGGCCCTTACCGCTTGTCGCAAGTGCGGCCACGACTTGATAGCGGCCGCACCGCGCTGTCCGCAGTGCGGCGTCAAGGATCCCGGTAGGTCGGATGTTGCGCGGGCGGAATTCAAGTCGCAGATGTCTGTCATGCTGCTCACGCTTGCTATTGCAGCCCTCGTCATTCTCCTGCTCATGCTACTGGTCTACTAGCCCCCTCATCTCGCCTCCCTCACGCGGAACTGGAGGTCTACCGTGTTCGAGTTCGCTCTCTGGGAGTGGTTGTTTCTCGGCCTAGTGGGCATCGTTGCTGTCCTGATAGCGTGGCAGTGGCTCAATCGAAAATCAGATTGACTGCTCACCGGATACCCGCTGCTCACCGGACCCCGACCCGCCTGCCCTTCGCGTTTGTCACCTTTGCAAGTATCTTTAGTATCATGCTTCTTCTGCTTAGCATTGTCGTATTTGTCATCCTGCTGGCCGCTCTTAACGTGCGGCGCCTTGACCGCCTGTATACCGTCGCGGAAAGACGCAAAGCCGGCCTACCCACCGACGACCTGGTGTGGACGCGGAAACCCATCATTCGCTGGTTCTTTCATAGAGACAGATTCTAACCGACAGTCACGCCCCCGCTCATGCGTCCACCTCCGCTAGCTGGAGAGGAATTGTCGCTGACTTATGAGGGCTACGGAAGTTGAGGGCGCCAGGGTTACCTGCGCAGCAGGCACGGCTCTTGGTCCTCACGACTGATCGGACCCACCGTTGAAGCGCCGTGACTTCGTCTCGACCACGACCTCCGGGGCGCTGGGGCTGGGTGTTCTCGGCCCCCGGGCTTTTCTGCCAGCGATCCCTGGCCCCTTCGCTCTGCCGAACCCCGATTTCGGCGGATGGCTGTGGATCGGACGACGCCCGGACAAATCTCCGTCGGAGTGGCAGACGCTCTTCTCACGCCTGAACGATGTCGGTTTCCGCGGGATCCTGGTCGGCCGGGCATTCGACCCGGCAATGGCCGAGGCGGCGCACTCGGCCAATCTCGAGTACCATCAGTGGACTTGGATTCTGAACCGGGCCGGAGACACCTGGGCCCGCGACAACCACCCTGAGTGGTTCACGGTAAGTCGGAACGGGGAGTCCACTCTCGATGTGCCGCCCTACGTCGAGTACTACCGGTGGGTCTGCCCCTCCCGGGCGCCCGTCCGTGAGTACCTGAGAGGCTTGATCGACAAGGCCGCCGCGCAACCTGGCCTGGACGGCATTCACCTCGACTACATCCGATACTGTGACGTCATTCTTCCGCGTGGACTGTGGGAGAGGTATGACCTCGTGCAGGACCGTGAACTACCGGAGTTCGACTTCTGCTACTGTGAAGAGTGCCGGGCGCAGTTCGAGCGCCTGACCGGACGTGACCCGTTCGGGTTGGACGATCCTCCCTCTGATCCCGACTGGGCGCGCTTCCGCTGGGACAGCGTCACGCGCGTGGTGACCGAACTCGCGGAGGTGACGCGCGGACGTGGGAAGTCGATCAGCGCCGCGGTGTTCGCCACGCCCACGCTTGCGAGGAAGCTGGTCCGCCAGGCGTGGGACGAGTGGCCCGTCGACCGCTTGTTCCCGATGCTATACCATCCGGCGTACGATCAGGATATTCCGTGGATCGGTCGCAGCGTCGACGAGGGAGTTCGCTCTCTGGACGGCTCGGACACCGAGCTGTATGCGGGGCTCTACCTCCCGGCCCTGGCCCCGGATGAACTCGCGGAAGCGATTCGTCTCTCCCGCGAAGCCGGAGCTGCCGGGTTCTCCCTGTTCGACCTCAATCCGCTGACAGACGATCACATCGCCGCCGTCGAAGCCACGATGCGGGAGTTGAGCCCGAAACCGCTCCAACCCACCGGCTGACTCCGCCTTCCGGCGGGCGGCCCCTCCTCCCGGAGCGAGCCTCCGTAGCGCTCAGATGCAGGACGCCGTCAGGCCCCCAATCACATCGCGAGGACTAGCTCGCGAAGGGAGGAGGGGCCGCCGCCGCTTGCGCCTATCTCAGCACCGCCGCGATTCCTGTTTCCGTCGGCATCTTCTCCGCCGGCAGCACCAGCGCCCTCCCGCCATACTGGATCGTCACCTCCGCCAGTTCGTCAAGCAGGTCGACCGCGTCACCACCCGGATCCGTACCGCCTTCGCCGATGATCTCGATGTCTCCCGACGATCGGTCGAACCGGCCCCACACCGTACGTCCCTTCTCCGTCAGCAGAAGTCGGATCCTCCCCGCGACCGCGAGTTTGGCGATGGCCGCCAGCTCAGATTCCGTCTTGCCCCGGCCATAGGATCTTTCCCACAGCTCGAGCGCGATGTCCAGCTTGTCCTCCACCGATTTCTGAGCGATCGGCCAGGCTGCCGCGTGGATTCTGCTCTCGTCCCACCCGGACACGTTTCCGACGATTCCCGCGCCGACCAGGTTCTCCAGCCTGCTCACGCTGTGGTAGATCGGATGGTAGTAGTCCACCGCGGCCAGGATGATCGGACCGATCTCGTCCGCCAGCAGGTCTCTGATCCCCGCGTCCACGGCTCGGAAGAACTTCTGTAGCTCCTGTTTCGTGTCGTCCTTGCCAGCCCCGTGTCCGTGGAAGACAGGCGCCGAGCCCCGCCCTCGCGGACTGCGGAGATTGAGACGGTCCACCACCACCTCGGCTCCGAGAGCTTCCTGAAGGCTCCCGGGGACCGTGGCCAGATCGACGGGTGCCATTCCCGAGATCGAGCCCTCCCACATTCGGACTTCCTTCTGGGTAACGGAGAGAACCCAGAAGCGCTCGGGCGCCTGGAGGAATTCGATCAAGGGCCGGGTATGGAACGTCGGTCCCACGACCACCATGTCGGGCATATGCACCGGCAGGCGGTACAGGCGTCCGAAGTCGCGGGAAGCGAACAACGCCAATCCATCGGCCTGATGGCGCCAGAAGTCCTGGTCGCCGATCAGGGCCTCGAGCGGTGCCAGAACGTCATCGACGCCGTCCGTGCCGTCGCCCGTGAGAATGCCCCTCGCCTCGTCGATGGCGGCCCTCAGCCGCAAGGGTTGCGCGGCTACGTCGGCGCCCGTGCGGTGAGTTTCCATGTAGATCGAGACGGCGGGAGCCGTATCAACCTGAAACAGTTCCTTGAGTTGATCTCTTCCGAAGTAATCCACGAGAACCCTCGCCCTCCTTCCAGGGGGAAAGCGGGCCGGGACGATCGTCATGATCCCCCCAGCGCCATGGAACGGTGGTCAGTCGTCTTGCTCGACGAGTCCGCCGAGAAGCATCCCGACTACGGAAACCACGATTGCTCCCAGTACGGCAGATCCGAAACCGGCCAGTTGGAAACCGGGTGTGAGCGCGGCCGTCAGGTACAGCATCGCGCCGTTCACGCACAGATAGAACAGTCCCAGCGTGAGGACCGTCAGGGGCAGCGTCAGGAGAACCGCGATCGGTTTGAGCGTGGCGTTGATGAGGCCGATGACGATCGCCGCGATGAGAATCGCCTGCGTGTCGGTTGCCTCGATTCCAGGGACCAGCTTCACGGCCACGTACAGGGCCGCAGCGTTGACGAGCCACCTGAGGATGAGTTTCACGTCGTAGCCCCCCACCCGATGTGAAGGGTCGCGCGACCGCGGCGCCGCGGATGCGACGCCGCGCGCGCGACCGGAAGACTCAGAATGCAGGAAGCAAGCTGAACTGGAAGAACCAGCCCTTGTCCGGACGCGTGATCGGATTCACGAAATCCAGCTCCATGATCAGGAAGCCGAGGAGGTTCAACCGCCCCGCGATTCCCACGCTGGCCACGACTTCGCTGCAATTCACCAGGATTACGTCGCCGCTCCCACTGCAGCTCAGGCTGGGCGATACCCCGTCACGCCATGCCACGCCGGCGTCGAAGAACGGGGCGATCTCGATGGGCGGCGCCCCCGCCGACGGAATTACGCCGAAGAAGCCGAGCAGCGGGACCCGGTACTCGAAGTTGGTCGAGAGGATCCGGGTGCCAAACAGGTTGTTGAACACGTCACACGAAGATGTTTCCGTCGACGAGGCGCACTCCTGGGCGCTGAACGATCCGTCGGAGAATCCCCGGATGATCGACGGATATCCGAGATACAGATCCGACAGCACGCGTACGTTCTCGTAGCCCGGAACGGGGTTGTCGGTGATGTCCCCCCACGTGGCCTGCGAATCCGAGCCGTACCGGCCGAAGTGCATGATCCGGAACGCGAACGTGGTCGGCCGCACCGGCATGATGTACCGCCGGAAGTCCACCAGGCCCGTCACGTAGTTCAGGTCCCCGACGCGCGGCGAGACCTCGAGCCGGTAGCGCTGCCCGAGGATCGGCCCGGTGCCTCCGAAGATCGTGTTGTCATAGACCAGGGCCGCCGCCGCCGTACCCATGTTCAGGGAGCCCGGCGAAGGGAGTTCCACGGTTTCCCGGCTGACTTCGGCGCCGGAGAACGACAGTTCGCTGGTACGGACTTCGTTGTGGAAGTCGATCCCCTGGAACCCCGCGGTCATCTCGATCCGGTTCGCCCGGTTGATCGGGAAGCTGAAGCCACCCGTGGCGATGCGATTTACCTGCCATTCGCGCAGCTCTGTTTCGACGTACACGCCGTTCGCGTTGTCCACCTGGAGTCCGAATCGCCGGGTGACGTAGGGAATCTGTCCGATCTCCGCGTTCCAGTTCCAGCGTGTGCGCCGGTTCTCGTATCCGACCACCAGCGCGGAACTCCGGAGCAGGTTTCCGTTGGCCGTGTTGATGTTGAACAGGGTGCTCAGGTTCCGGTTGCCGAGCATGTCACTGAAGTAGAGCGAAATGCCGCCGGCCAGGAACGCCCCATAACGATCCGCGCCCGCCGCGAGCTGCGGCTGACTCACGTAGTCCAGCGTGATTCCGGGACTGTAGTCCGTGCTCCCGAATGTCAGTGTGTCGGCCAGGCCGAGCTCAGGCTCATCAAGCAGTACGCTCACCAGTCCGGGAGAACGATCCTGCGGAGGCAGCATGGCGGGACTGAGCCCCGCGATCGCTTCCTCGATCGGCTGCCCATCCAGGTCGGCTTCAGCGTCGATTCGATACAGGTTGTAGTCACCGCGCTCAAACGCCGTGTACACGAGCCGATTGGCCCCGTGCGCTGAGGATATCGCCGGACTGAGAGCCGTGATCCCGCTGACACCGGTAACGAGGTCGGTGACCTGGTACAGGTTCCCGCCCTGGAATTCGTAGCGGTAGACGTTGCTGATCCCGCTGACATCCGTCACGAAGTACAGGCTCTGGCCGTCGGGGGCCCACTGCGGGTCGATGTGCTTGCCCACGCCGAACACCGGCATGGCCTGGATCTCGCCGGTGGACGGGTCGATCAGCCCGAGCCGGTAGTTGCCGTAATCGAGGGTGGCCAGGTCAGTCGAGAATCGATCCGTCACGAATGCGATCGCGCCGCCGTCGGGAGACCAGGAGGGCTGCAGGTCCGAATAGAAATCGGAGGTCAAGCGGCGCAGTTGTTCGGTCTCAATATCGAGGATGAACAGGTCCGTGTAGCCGTTCACGATCGCTGCAAACACCACGCTTCGACCGTCGGGAGAGAACGAGGGCGTGTAGACCTCGCCCAACTCGGGGAAACGAACTTCCTTCACCTTCTTGCCCGTCTCAGCCTCCATGATCGTCAGGGCCGGACGACCCCGGACGACGACCCCGAAGGCAAAGTGCTGCCCGTCCGGGCTCCAGGCACCGGACGAGTTGATGAACTGGAGACTCTCGAAGTGCGAGTCCACGGCCGCCTTGGTGAGACGACGGATGGTCTCGCCTGTCTCCGCGTCCGCCAGGAACATCTCGATGGCGAACAGGTCCTTCTCCGAGAGAAACACGACCCGTGAGCCGTCCGGGCTGATCGACGGCCCTATGTTGAGGCCGCCTCCGCCCATCTTCTGCGAAATCAGCTGCGTCGCGTTGCCGTGCTGAGGCAGTGGCGGGAGATCTTTCAGATCCGGAATCCCCTTCTCCTCGTCCGGAGCACCGGGTTCCTCACCCGGCTCAGCATCGGGGGCATCCGGATCGGCGAACGCGAAGTTCGCCCGGTCGCCCAGGGCATCCTCAGCCACTGAGGCGTAAGCATCATAGATGGCCTGGTGCCACTCGGCCTCGAGCTGCGGGATCGGGATCTGGAGCACGGCTTCCAGCGCCTGCTCCGGGTTGCCTGACTGGCCGGCGACCTTCAGCGCCTTGCCGACGGCCTCATCGCCCCACTTCCCTGCCACGAACGCCCAGAAAGCCTGGCCCCACCGGTACGGGAAGAACTCCCACTGCCGGGTCGTCAGGTCGCGCAGCGTCGGGAGACGACAGTTGCACGCCGCCGCGTCCCGCATCCACATGGCCGTGTGCGCATCGACCGGCCCCACCGACAGGTACTCGGCCATCCCCTCGATGAACCACAGCGGCAGGAGGAGCGCCGTCGGACCTCGAAAACCGATCCCACCATCGCCCGTCAGGCTGGTGATGTCGAACTGGAACGCGTGCACGAGCTCGTGCCCCAGCACGTGGTCAGACTCGGCCAGGGT
>JBDHBK010000059.1:0-8519 GCA_039592635.1 Gemmatimonadota bacterium | reverse complement strand
TCGAGGACGAGGAACAGGATCCCTGCCGGATCGACCTGCAGGTCGAAGAGCTTCTTGCTGCCCAGCCGGGCTTCCACGGAGAACGTCCACCGGTGCGCCCCGGCCATGTCTCCGGCGACCACGACCTTCCGATCCGCGTCCCATACGTACACGCCACCGGCCGGGTCCACCGCGACGAGAGTCGGCTTCTCGAAGCCCACGGCACCGAATCCGACGACGACCCGCTCGAGTAGACCGTCGGGCGTGAACACGTTGAGGACGCCGCGCGAGCCGTCCGCGGCCCAGACCATGTCGTCGGCGTCGACCGCGATGTCATCCAGCGAGTCGAAGCGGCCGGGCTCGTCGCCGCGTCCGCTCCAGGAGCCGCCGAACCGGTCGTCGATGAACCAGTGGATGCGACGGTTCTCGGAGTCCGCCACGTAGATGCGGCCACGCGAGTCGGCCACTGTCCGGACGGGACTACCGAGAGCCCGTGCCGGGTGCAGCGCGGCGAGGCTGCCCTTCCAAACCAGGTTCTGGTCGAACCACAGCACATCGCCCTTCTTCGTGTCGGTGAGAAAGAGCCGGCCGTCGTCCACCACGATGGCACGAAACGGCTCTCTCACTTCCGCCGCCCGGTCGCCTTTCACAAGGGTGAGAATGCGTCCCGCCGTCAGCGCGGGTGCAGAATCTTCCTGTTGAGCTGCAAGCGGAGTGGCAAATATCGTCGGGAACACCACGGATCCGAGCAGGACGCTCAGCACGCAAACGCAGGTGCGCGAGGTGGTTACGAAGGTCGAGCGCACGCTTATCTCCCAGCTGGTTCTTCGGGTCACTGCCTGTCCGCTAAGCTTAGTCCTCCGGGTGAGATAGCGGCAAGACGTCAGGCAAGTCCGCCTGGCCGATGTTCTCCCGTCTGCTCGAGGCGAAAGGAGGCGTCGGGACGCGTGCAGCGCCGCCCCCGAGCCGTAATTCCAGCACGCGAGCGGTGGGATAGTGGCAAGAGTGGGGCCAGCGGGGGGGTGTCGGGGCGGCCGGCACGGCGACTCGTATGAACTCCGGCGGTCTGCAGCACACTTCGCAACCTCATCCACAGTTCTGGGAAGATATCTTCCCAGAACCGCCACGAGCGATTCGAGGGGTGCTCTCGCAGGTAATCTGAGCCGACCGCCGATACCACATCCTTGCCCTACCCATCTGTCCCGACCGATCTTCGAGGCCATGTCCGAGATCCCCGGCTACCAGAGATTCTTGGCCGACCTGAAGCGGAGACGCGTGTTCCGCGTCATGGCTCTCTACGGAGCTGTCGCATTCGCCGTGATCGAAGCGGCGGACGTGATCCTTCCGCGCATGTCGCTGCCGGACTGGACCGTTACGCTGGTCGTGTGGCTGCTGGTTTTGGGTTTCCCGGTCGCGATCGTTCTCGCGTGGGCCTTCGAGCGCACGCCCTCGGGGGTCCGCCGTACTGCCGACGCCGATACGGTGGAGTTGGAGACGATCGCCGCCGAACCAGCCGGGCGCCGGTGGCCCGCGGGGCTCATGGCTGTAGCCGGCGTCGCCCTTCTGCTCGCCGCGGTAGGCGGCTGGTACACCGGGCGGCGGACGGCCCCGACGACAGCCCCGGCGGTTGCGGAGGCCCCCGAAGCCCGCCGCTCCATCGCCGTGCTGCCATTCGACAACCTCAGCGGAGACCAAGAGACGCAGCCGTTCACGGACGGCCTGCACGACGATCTTCTCACGCAGCTCTCGAAGATCGGCTCGCTCAAGGTCATTTCGCGCACGTCGGTTCTCGAATACGGGGAAACAGACAAGAACGTCCGCGAGATCGCCAACGAGCTGGGCGTCGAGAGCGTGCTGGAAGGAGGAGTCCAGAGGGCGGGCGACCAGTTCCGGCTCAACGTGCAGCTCATCGATGGGGCCACAGATGAGCACCTGTGGGCGGAGCAGTACGGCGGCGAGCTCACCGTGGCGAGCATCTTCGATACGCAGGCCGAGATCGCCAGGCAGATCACGGCGGCGTTGGAAGCCGCGCTCAGCCCCGAGGAGCAGGCCGACATCGAGCGCCGGCCCACGGACGACGTCGAGGCATACGAAGCGTACCTGAGAGGATTCAGCTTCTGGCAGTCCGGATACTCCCAGGCGGACCTTCGCGCCGCGGGGGGCATGGCGGCGCTGGCCGTGGAGAGGGACTCGACGTTTGCCGAGGCGTGGGCGCTCAAGTCCCTGATTTCAGGCGAATTGTACTGGTTCTTCTACGACCGGTCCGATTCGATCGGAGAGGCCACGCTGCGGGAGGCTCGACGCGCTCTGGAGCTGGAACCCGACCTCGCTCTCGGCAACCAGGCACTTGCCGCCTATCACTATCGGTTCCACCTGGACTACGAGCGGGCCCTGGAGTACGTGGATCGCATCCTGGAACGGCAACCTTCCACGGCCGAGATCGAGGGCCTGGCGGCAGCCATTTTGAGGCGCAAGGGGGACACGGAGGCGGCACTCGAACGGTTCGAGCGGGGAGTCGAACTCGATCCGCGGAACTTCAACACGATGAGCGAGGTGGGCGAAACCGCGTACCTGCTGCGAAAGCACGAGGTGGCGGAGGACTGGCTGATTCGCGCGCTGAATCTCATGCCAGACGCCGCCGTCGCCTACACCTACCTGGCCGCGAACGACCTGCGGGCCGACGGCGACACGACGGGCGCTCGAACGTGGCTGGAGCAGGCGCGTACAGCCGGCGTCTACGTCGCCGAGCAGCTCATGTTCACGCTGATTGACGTCGCGCTCGCCGCCAACCAGCCCGATCGCGCGATCGAAGAGTCTGATCTGCTGTCCGGTCCAATCGACAACCAGTTCTACTACATGCCCCCTGCCCTGGCCCGCGGCCTCGCGTGGCGCCTCAAGGACGATCCGACCCGCGCCGCTGCCGCGTTCGACTCCGCCCGAGTCGAGCTGGAGGCAGCGGTCGAAGCGGATCCGGACGAGCCGCGGCTTCGGAGCGCCCTCGGGCTTGCTTACGCGGGTCTCGGATGGAAGGACGAAGCGCTGCGCGAAGGTCAGGAGGGCGTGCGCCTGATGCCGCCGGAGAAGGAAGCGTGGCGGGGCAACTGGCGGGTGTTCCAGCTCGCCCGGATCGAGGCCATGGTCGGCGAAACGGACGCGGCGATCGACCACCTCGAACACCTGCTGTCCATTCCCTTCGACGTTACCGTGGCCGAGCTCCGTATCGATCCCGCGTGGGACTCGCTGCGGGGCGCCCCGAAGTTCGAGGCGCTGATCGAGCGCTGACCGCACCTTCTTGAAGCCTCGCCTTGCCCGACTCGTTCCCAGCTGGCGATACTCCGTCGTTCGAGACCCGCCGCGGGCAAGCGATACCCGCCACCTTGCCAACACCCCTCATCGGAGATCGCATGGAGCCCAGACTGAGGCCACTGGCCGTGTTCACCCTCGCCTACATGACACTGGCGCTCGTCGCCGGACTGGCGGCAGGCAACAGCGAATTCCTGTTCTACATCGGCGTCATGGTCGTCCTGATCGGCCTCGTGCTGACCGTCAATCGATCCGTGGGCCTGAGCACCGGGGTCCTGTGGGCCCTCAGCATCTGGGGTCTGCTTCACATGGCGGGCGGGTTGGTGACCGTGCCGGCCGGCTGGCCGGTCAACAACGAGAGCCGCGTCCTGTATACGCTGTGGCTCATTCCCGAGAAGCTGAAGTACGATCACATCGTGCACGCGTACGGGTTCGGCGTGACGACCTGGGTGTGCTGGCAGGGACTGAAGAGCGCGATCCGGAAGCGGTCGGGCCACGCGCCGGCGCCGGCCTTCGGGCTGCTCGTCCTCGCCGCCGCCGCCGGGCTCGGATTCGGCGCCCTGAACGAGGTCGTCGAGTTCGTGGCCACTTTGACGATGCCGGAGACCAACGTCGGCGGCTACGTGAACACGGGCTGGGACCTGGTGGCCAACACGGTGGGAGCGACCGTCGCGGTGCTGCTCATCCGCCGGTTCGACCGGGGCCAAGCGGCCTGAGGGAGTCGGTGAAGGCCTCGGCTTCAACACCGGCTGCGACAGCGAAGGCACCGACTGCGGTGACAGCGTGAAGAGCACGGAGTGGACGGGCATCGCGGGCGCGGACGTGGCGATCTACGTCGGATCGATCTCATTGTGGGTGGACGGCCGGTACAACTTCGGCCTGAGCGACATCAACAACATCTCCGACGTCACCGGCGACCTCAAGAACCGCAACTGGACGTTCCAGGGCGGAGTCGCTTTCGCGCTCTAGTCTCACCCGAGCGCCACCCGGAAGTACCTGGCGAGAGAGGCGTCCCGATTGCGGGGCGCCTCTCTTGCTTTGAGGGAAGGGGCTACCGGGCCGCGAGCGCCCCCCCTACCCCGCTCCTTCTGCTCCGTCCGGTCTCCACGTCTCGCCCCACTCCCTTTCGAGCTCCCGTCGCCGCTCCTCCATCTCGCGAAGCAGCTGGCGAGCGGCCCGCTCGTGCGTGTCCTCGATTGGCAGCAGGCGCTCCGTGGCGCGCACCTCGTAGTCAAACAGCAGTCGGCGGAGGTCTCCCAGTCGGCGGAGGACGAAGGGTAGTGCCTCGGCGAGCCGGCTCTCCCTCTCGAGCCGCTGGATGAGTTCGGCGAAGAGCACCAGCTCGAGGCGCACCCTCTCCTCGGATGGAGGCCCGGAGCGGAGCTCTTCGTCCCGGGGTTCAGCGTCGTCCATGCGTCGAGTCCCGTGCCGGTTGTGGGGTCTAAGAACGGCTCCAACAGTTCTGGGAAGATATCTTCCCAGAACGGCCACAGCGATTCAGGGGGTGGGCCCCAGCCCTCCCCTACTCCACCCGGAACGCCACCGCCGGATCCACCCGCCACGCCTTCCACGAAGGCAGGAGACACGCGAGCAGGGCGACAAACGAGAAGAAGACAACGACGCTGACGAAGGTGACCGGATCCGTGGCCCCGACCTCGTACAGGCGTCCGCGGATCGCCCTGGCTCCCGCGATACCGCCGACGACTCCCAGCGCGAGCCCGATCCCCACCAGCGTGAAGCCGTGGCCGAGGACCATGCGGAAGATGTGCTCGGCACGGGCGCCAAGGGCGACCCGGATCCCGATCTCGTGCGTGCGCTGAGTCACCTGGTAGGCCAGGACACCGTACAGACCGAGCGCCGCGAGCAGCAGCGCCGCGAGCGCGAAGATGCCGACCGCTCCGGCTACCATGCGCCGGAACGACGTCGAGCCGTCGAGCACCTCGTCCATCGTCCGGACGCCGGCCAGGGGGATGTTGGGATCCATGCCGCGCAGGACCTCCCTCAGCTGCCCCACGATCGTCCCCGCGCCGCCGGCCGTGTGCACCGCAAGTCGCATCACCGATGAACGGCGCTGGGCGTGAGAGAAGTACATCGTCATCTGGGGGCCCGCGCCGAGGCTGTAGATCGCCACGTCGCCCACGACCCCGATGATCTCGTACCGGCCGGCCTCGTCTCCCTCGTCCACGAGTAGCTCGCGGCCGAGGGGCTCCTGGTCGGGATACAGCGTCTGGGCCATGGTCTCGCTGATCAGCACCACCCGGACCGCTCCCTGCCCGTCCGTGTCCGCGACATCGCGCCCAGCGAGAATCGGGATATCCATGGCGTCGAAGTAACCGGGAAGCACGTTCCGCTGGTAGGCGGCGCGCGTCTGGGAGGCGTCGGCGGGTGGGCTTTCCGGGTTCCAGGCAGGCACGTTGTTGCCCGGATCGCGCATCGGAAGCTGGCTGATCATCCCGGCCGCCTCCACGCCGGGCAGGACCCGCGTGCGCTCCAGCAGCTCGGTGAAGAACGGCGTCCTCTGCTCCACCTCGTACTGGCCGCTGGGCAGGCCGATCTCCGCGGTCAGCAGGTCGTCCGTCCGGAACCCGGGGTCCACGGATCGGATACGAGTGAAGCTCTGCACGAGAAGGGCTGCTCCGACGAGGAGCACCACCGAGAGGGCCACCTGGCCCACGACCAGCACGCTGCGGAAACGGGCGCGTCCGCCGGCCACAGAGCGCGAGCCCGCCTTGAGCTCCTCGGCGAGATCCACGCGCGACCCCATGAGAGCCGGGGCCAGGCCGAAGATGAACACCGTCCCGAGAGACAGGAGAAGAGCGAAGGCCAGGATCTCGGGCTGAAAGCCCACACTCTCGAGGCCCAGCCGCGTGAGCGGAGTGGCCGCCACGAGAGCCCTCTGCGCGATCAGGGCGAGTACCGTCCCGAGGGCGCCGGCCGCCAGGCCGAGCGGAACGCTCTCGGTGAGGAGCTGCTGGACGATGCGCCCGCGTGGAGCTCCCAGGGCCGCGCGCATGGCGATCTCGGTCCCTCGGGCCGATCCGCGGGCCAGAAGCAGGCTGGCCACGTTGCCGCACGCGATCAGCAGGACGAGGACGATCGCCCCCATGAGCATGAGGATCGTGGGCCGGAAGCCCTCGACCATGGCCTCCTGCATTCCGGAGATCAGCATCCCCTTGTCCTGGTTCGACTCGGGATACTGATCGGCCAGTCGGGCCATGATCAACGCGACCTCCACAGCCGCTTCCTCGACCGTGACGCCTTCCGCCAGCCGCCCGACGACCAGCCAGTTGTGCCACTGGCGGGCCTGCGCCATGTCGCCTCCGCGCACCATGGGCGCGAACACGTCTGCGTCCACGACGAACCGGAAGTCAGGCGGCGTGACCCCTACGACCGTAAACGGAGACCCATTCACGGTAAGCGTCGAACCCACGATCGAGGGATCGGCCCCAAGCCGGGTGCGCCAGTAGCGACCGCTGATGAGGATCGTGCCCGCCGCCCCAGGCTCGCCTTCCTCGGCGTTGAACTCGCGCCCGAGGTGCACCGGCACGCCCAGGGTGCGAAACAGGCCCGGACCCATGTACGCTGCGGGCACGCGCTCGGGCTCGTCCACCCCGGTGATCGTCGCGTCGCGGGAAAACGGAGTGATCGTGGACAGCGATTCGAACGACGTCGAGGCCTCGCGCACGTCAAGGAAATCGTACGCCGACACCATGTTCCCGATGCTCCCGCCCGGCCAGATCGTGCGGCCGAGCACGAGCCGGTCGGCCTGCGGGAACGGGAGCGCGCGGAACAGGGCCAGGTTCAGGACACCGAACATGGCGACCGTGGCTCCGATTCCGAGACCCAGAGTGAGGAGGGCGGCGACGAGAAGGCCCGGGCGGCGACGAAGCGAACGGAAGCCGTAGCCGAGATCGGAGCGCAGGTCGTCGAGCCAGCGGAGGGGCGCGACGCGGGAGTCGCTGAAGTCGGACATGGTTTCACCTCGGGGTGCATACCAGATGCGAGACTACCCTGTGAGACACTTTCATAGGGGAGGACGTTGGCACCCGGAGTGCCCCGGCGCTCAGGTGCCGGGCACGGAGCTCCGGGCCGCGTTCTGTCTCTCGAGCCAGGCCGGCAGAACGACAAGCGTGGAGACCAGGACGCAGACCATCCCGATGCTCAGCAGCTGCCCCATGCTCTGAATTCCCCGGTGCCGGGAAAGCGCGAGGCTGCCGAAGCTCCCCAAGGTGGTCAGACAGCTGACGACGATGGCTCGTCCCGTACTGGTCCGCTCGGGATCGGGTTCGCCGGGGGGCGATGTACGGGCGCGATGAACCATGTGAATCCCGTTGTCGACTCCGATACCCAAGAGGAGCGGCAGAGCGATCAGGTTCGCGAAGTTGAACGGCACGCGCAGCAGGACCGCGAGGCCTACGGTCAGCAGGCCGGCCAGCACGAGGGGGCCCTCGACCAGAAGGGTGTCGCGGACACTTCGAAACTGAGCGACCAGGAGGAGAAACGTGGTCGCGATCGCAAGGGACAGCGCAAGAAGGAGGGCCCGCGTCGCTACTCTTCCCGACTCGAGGTCGCTGACGGGCACGCCCGTGACGCCGGGGTGCTCACTGCGCACGTGCTCGACGAAGCTTCGCAGGCTGGCTCGCGTATCCAGAGGGTGGTCGGACCTCACCTCCACGCGCTCCCGGCCATTCGCGCCGATCCACCACTCGCGGACCGAGGCCGGCAAGTCCTCCCGCTGGAAGGACTCCGGCTGAAACGCGGCGCGGAGGATTCGAAGCCGGTCGGGAAGCGACCCGACGAGGCGATAGTGCAACTCTTCCAGCATGGCGTTTCGCGTCTCGGGAGGCCAGCGCTCGAGTTCGCGGTGCCATGAAGCAAGCCGCACGCGCAGACGACCGGCCGCCGCGCTGATCTCCGGATCCGCGGGCTCTCGTGCTCGCGCGAGATTCACCATCCACTGCTCGACGGACCCGAGCACTTCCTCCGGTAACTCGGGATCGGTTGGGTGAGGGGTGGAACGCCCGCTTCCGGCCGTCGCCAGGCCGGCCGCCGGACCCAGCGCCGTGGCGATATCGGCCACGAGTTCAACCTTTTCGAACTGATCCGGCGGGACGAGATCATCCAGGGTCGCGGTCTCCCCGATGCCGTCGAGAGCTGCGAGACGCGAGGCTGCGTTCCGGGCTGCCTCGGCGTCCGGCACCACCACCGAGAGGGTTAACGAAGCGGTCCCTCCATCA